>NZ_VOYQ01000003.1:0-176221 GCF_013420195.1 Acinetobacter sp. YH01024 | reverse complement strand
GGAAGCAGATGAAATATTATTGGCGAGATTTTCAAGTCATGACAGCTGATAAAATAGAGCAATGGGTGGAGAAAGTATCAAACCAATTCGGAAAAGAATACATGTTTACTTTTTAATGACAACTTAAGGCCATAAAAAAAGCCTAGAGAAGGTCACTCTAGGCTCGGAAAACTGGGGTTTATCGACTTTTCATCTTATAGACAGGAAGTAAATAAACAATATGAACATTATTAGACTAATCACTCTAATTTTGCAAGTCATTTACTCAAAAAAATCACACCTAGATCCATAAAAATTAAACGTTTGATTAATAAATAATTAACTATCAATCTTATCTAAATTACGGTCTTTTAAGCTTAAGTTCCCCTTCACAATATCAGACAGCATGCGCCAATCGGAAATAAAGCTGTATAAAGGCTGCTTGAAACTTGCCGGCTTATTTTTTTCAAAGAAAAAATGTCCGACCCATGCACAGGCATAGCCTGAAACCAGACCATAAGCAAAATACTTTGGTTGTTTTTTTAAAATTGCTTTCGTGAAGAAATAGAGTCCTATACTGCTGCCTGTGGCATGTAAACGTCGGCTCATGATATTTCGATGTTCAGTCAAATAAAATCGATAAAATTGCGAGTAGTCACGAATAGGCAACTGAAATTCGGGCTTTAAATCTCGATTAAACTCGGGTTGTACTTGTGAATTCATGTTGTGCTCATCCTGAACTTATTTTAATCAACATAGCTTAAAATTCGTCCGCGTTAAAGGCGTAAAATTTTATTTTGATCCCATGAAAGTCGAACCATTGTGAATTATACAATTGATGGAATATCCATCTTTTAAAACTTTTCTTAGTCCAAAAGCAGAGTTTTCAAATCCGTCAAGTCTTACTTCTCAACTGTTTTTCGCTACAATCGATACGCGTTTAACTCATAGAAAATTTACGCACATTTTAGTTTTTCATTTTTATAAAAATTTAAAGATCGCTTCATGCCAGATCATGAAGTTGTGACATCAGGACAGAAAACCATGGTTGAAGTTGAATTAAAGTTCCAGATTCCAGAAGCACGTCGAACTGCATTATTAAAAGCACTCGATCCAAAAAAATCGGAACAAATTCAACTTAAAGCTAAATATTTTGATACCCCAGATCGACAAATGGCCCAGCAGCATGCAGCCTTGCGTCAACGTTTAGAAGGAACGCGCTGGATTCAAACCTTGAAAGCTGCTGGTAAAAGTCACATTGAACGGTTTGAACATAATTTAGATTTGGGTGAACTTGAACAAGCCCCTGCCCTAGATTTATCTGTTTATAGCAATGAAGCTGAAGTTCAGTCGGTTTTAAAAACCACTTTAGGTGATCAGCAAGATTCGCTACAACTTCAGTTTGAAACTGAGATTCTGAGAACTTATCGCGTCATAGAGTTTGAAGATGCCAAGATCGAAGTTAGCTTAGATATCGGCTGTATCCGTAGCAACAATACAGAAACAGAGGTTCACGAAGTTGAATTTGAACTTAAAAGTGGCTCTATTCAATCACTCCTTGCCTTTAGTTTTGAATGGGTTAAAAAGTACCATTTGTGGTTAGATGTTCGTAGTAAAGCTGAAATTGGAAATTTGCTGGCATTGAATCAAACTGTGAGTCCAGCAGTTGAGGCTAAAGAATTTCAACTCAGTAAAAAAGACACTGCCGCAAAAAACTTACGACTTTTAATTGCACAGGAAATGCAGCACCTTCTGCCTAATATTGCCGCAATTTCTGCAGGTGTTGCTCAGGCCGAGCACATTACACAAGCTCAAAAAGCACTCCATCATTTACAATTAACCATTTCGCTGTTTAAAGATTGGAACAGCGATATCGTTGAAAAATGGGCTGTGCAATTGGGCGCATTTAAACAGCAGTTTGAACAATTACACCATTTTGAGCACATGCAAAATACCTTGGGTGGCTTTTTACAAAACCCAACGACCTCAGAAAATTTAACCAAAGATATTTTGTATGCCAAAGAGAAGTTAGGCAATTTGGTTAAATCGACTCAAAATGTGCATCATTATCTTGAGCTTTTAATGTTTAGTTTGAAAGTCGATGAAGCACCGCAACAACATGATTTTAAATGGTATGCTCAAACTACCCTTCAAAACCAATATAAAGCCCTGCAAGAGGCTTTAAATGATGCCGACATTAACAATTTTGAAAGCTTAGATGTGCTTTCTCAGCGCATACAAGAGCTTAAATTTAGCTTCCCAATTTTGACGTCTATTTATGATGTAAAAAACTTGCAGAAATATAGTAAAGCGCTCAATGATGCACAAGTCGCGGCTCAGGAATATCAAGTCCTTTCCTCTTCTGCACAATATATTCAGCAAACAGAGCTGGAAGCTAGTGATTGGTTTGTTCTCGGCTGGTTGACTGCAAAACAAGAGGTTTATGCAGATAAGCTATTAGAAGCGACCGAGCAATTCCTTGTCAGTCGAAAACTCATTAAATAAAACCTAAGGGAGATTCAATGAGCCTCCCTTTTTTATTTGTATCCTACATTGTCATATAGATATTCATTTGTTGAACATTCAGATTCAAAGTCGGCTAATTTCAATTCATCATTTCTTTAGTTTGACTCAGTTACATTGAAATATTTTGAGACGCTATTATTTTTGTTTTCTGAGTAAAAACTTTTAAAATAAGCTATTTGAAAAATTAGATTCAGGGTGGTTTTATGTTGAAAATTCACATACCTGTAATTTATCCCCTATTTTCATTTTCACTTATTTTTATCTTTTTCCCATTACTAAGTGCTTGTAGTGAACAACATAAGCCTGTGCAAAGCACCGAATTAAGGCGCACGGCATCCTTACAAGTCGAAAAGCCGCTTTCTCCAACTCAAAACTTTGATCAGACACGAAGAACCTTTAAAGTCCTGCGCAATAATAATGAGGACTATGGTGATGAGTCTTACCAAATCAAAACCGATGCTGGCACACTGAGTATTTACAGTATGAACTTGAATCCGCAGCAAGGTCAGTTACTATCTAGCGTCAAGTCTGGAGAATGTCTCACCCTATCGAGTCAAAGCGATAATTTAATTGCGGTTGATGGTTATATCAGTGTAATGGAATTAGGCGACATCAAAATTCACCCCTGCAAATAAACTTCAGCATAGTATTTGCATATCAGTCATTCAAAAAAACTAAGAAAATTGCCTTAAGGCTACACTGCTATTGGGGGTTTAATTCATAATCCATACTGATTTAACCTTGTGCTAATAACCCCCATGATTTCATGGCATTACTCACCATGCGTTGTAATTGTGTCAAGGCCATACCATCACGTGCTTGTATCGTCATCCCTTGCAATAAGGTCATATAAAAATCAGTCAATTGCTCTGCATGAGCCAAACTTTCAATTTCGGCATTTGCCATAGTGGCTATTTTCACATTAGGGCGTGGATTACATAATCCAAAGCATCCTTGTGCAGCGAACTAAATTCACGTTCTAAGTAATATCGTCAACATATTTAATTAACTGATGTTACGCGCGTAAAAGTAATTACGCATTTTTAAAATGATTTTTAAGTCTATTCGACGGAGTCTTACATCTAGGGTTTAAATAAAGGGATTAGCCTTCGGCTGGAGGTACTCTTACGAAACGTTGTTTCTCATTCGGCAAAAGTACCCAAAACCATTGTCATCCGCAAAACTCGTTCACTAGCGTCTACTTATTCAAAGTATCGCAAAAACATCTTTAAATAGATGTAGTTCTGTCTCAAACACTTGCGGATGACGTTGCCGCGTATCGCTCTTTTATTTGAATCAAATGGCGCTTCTGATGTTACTGCGTAACATCAGTAATTAACGATATTTATTAATTAACGATATTTCCCAAAGATTTTCCACGTATTGTTATCTGCTAAAGGGTCACTATAGCTATCGCTACGGGCTTTACGTGGTTTGTCACGGGCATCCACCAATTTAAACTCGTTTTCGACACTAAGTACAATGCCATTCACATAAAAACGAGTACGGGTATAATCACTTTGCCCATGTTGAAATACATAGGTTCTGAGGTCAATAAATTCACGGTGTCCGACCAAGGCTGCAGTGTCATCGCTGTCTAGCCAATGTCGCATCGCTTGAATTTGATCTGCTTCAAACTGCCCACATTTTTCAACCAAACTTGCAATACCACGAAAGGTTTTAGATTCTTTCGCCCGTGTTTTGTTGATTCGAATACGATCCACATGAAAATAAAAAAGCGGCAGATTCAAATGACTCGGCAAATGGACTGCATCGAGGACTTCATCTTCCATAAAGGGCTGAAATAAGTCCTGAGCACGTTCAATTAAGCCAGTCCACTGCGCATAATATTCGGCTACTTCAGACGCTGTACCATAATAAATGGGCAGCCCTTCTACATTGGCTAAGGTTGAGGGCGGCCAAACATTTTGTCGAAGTAATCCAATATCACTTTTCAGACTTTGCACTGCGATTGCATCTTGCATGAAGCATTCCATTTTACTTAGGCTATTTTTTAGATTAAGTCAAAGGTTTAGTTTCTGCAAGGCTTTGCCTATAATACTGCATTAGATTTTTATGCTAGGACACATTCATGGTTCAAAAGATTGAAGCTACTGATGTAACCGAAGAAGAAGCGTTGAATGCAGCTTTCTTTGAACGTGCGGATGAATTTATTAAACAAGCCAATGAATTTTGTCGTGTTGAAAAGGGTTCTCAAGTCAAACCGGCAGAAATGCGCGGTCAAGTGAGCGCTGCCATGTTATTTGGTACCGCTCGTTTTAATACTTGGGTTGCTGCAAATGGCTTCAAAGATGGCAAAGAAATGCGTGATGCCAAAGATCAAGTAATGTCTTATATTCTTCAACAATTTCAAATGATGCTTGAAGATAATTATGATGAATATTGCGAACAGTTTGAAAACTATCTTCGCTTCCGTCATAACGAAGAATTCCATGCAAACAAGCATGATCACGACCACGATCATCAGCATTAATCAAAAGCCCTTCGGGGCTTTTTTTATACAACTTCTCTTTCACAAAGCTTTGATTTAATATTTAGTCATAACGTTGTATTTTCATCATTCATGCTATTTTCAGTACCTTGTATATTTGAAAATACAATGAAATACGCAAGAAATGGACATGGTTTTAAGGACAAGGATAGCAATGCAGACGCTCGATTTTGCCATCGTGGATTCACATATACATCAATGGGATCCATACAATACCCCACATGCCGCTTCACTTGCCGTGAAATTATTGGGTAAACACCCCTACTTGCTCGACAAAATGATGCGCTTAGTTAAGCCGCAAGAGTTAATTGACACGGTTGGCTTAACCAAACATGTGACGACACCGTATTTGCCTAAAAATTATAAGCAAGATGCAGGACATTATTTGGTTGATCAAATCGTACATGTAGAAGCGAGCTGGCATGACCATAAAGGCAAAGGGGTGGTTGGTGAAACCAAGTTTATTGAATCCTTAGACTTTAACGCTCAAAAAATTAAACTTGGCGCCATAGTCGGCACTGCAGACCCATGTGACAGTAGTTTTAAGAAAATTCTTAAAATGCATAAACAATCCTCCCCACATTTTCGTGGCATACGAAAAATGGCAGCTGTACATGAAGACCCAAAAGTTCATGCATGGACCAATGAACCGCATCTCTATACCAATAAAAAATTTATGAAAGGTTTTGAAGCTCTTGCTCAAATGAATTTAAGTTTTGATGCATGGGTTTATTCAGACCAAATTCGTGATTTAACCGCTTTAGCACGTGCTTTCCCTGAAACATCTATCGTTCTGGATCATTTTGGGACACCTGTCGGTGCCTTTGGACCTGTCGGCTCACATACAGGCTTAACCCAAACTTCACGTGACAATATCTTGTTTCGTTGGAAAGATGATTTAGCTGAACTGGCAAGTTGCCCAAATGTTTATACCAAAATGTCTGGATTATTCATGCCGGTGCTGGGTCATCAGTTTCATAAAGAACAACGCCTTGCATCCAAACAAGAGATTTTCGATTGCGCCTTTCCGCTTATTTCTCATGCTCTACAATGCTTTGGGAAATACCGTGTGATGTTTGGCTCTAACTTCCCGATGGATAGTGTGAGTGCATCCTTGGTGAATATTATTGACGCCTTTTCAGATGCGGTCGCGAGTTATGATCCTGATGCGCTGACTTTAGTCTTCCAACAAAATGCGCGTCAGTTCTACCGCCTATAAGTTCATTAAGCTATTTTGCTATCAAGCTATCCATTGCGGCTCAAAAAAAATCCTCCATCTGGAGGATTTTTTTATTCGGTTTATTTTTGAGTAGATTTTACAGCTTGACCATATTGGTCAGCCATCACCTCAACCAAACGCTCAGGTTGAATATATTTTGTGATGACAGCATCAACATCCGCTTTGGTCAAACTAGCAATGCGTTGATCACGCTTTTCACGATAGTTTAAATCACGACCTTTTTCTAACTGTGGAATCAACATACTATGAATGCGACGGTCATCTTCAAGTGCAGTTAAACGCTTTTTCAAAATACTGGCTTTGGCTGCTTCTACTTCCTGTTCCGTCACGCCATTTTTCAATAAGTTTTGCAAAACTTTATGAACAGACTGAGAAACTTGTGCTGATTTACCCGCAGTGTAGTTTGCATCAATACTCAGTACACCTGAATTCACCCATTCATCAAAATTAATGTCTGCACTAAAACCATAAACCAGTGCATTCTTTTCACGTAACTCTTGAGCTAAACGTGAAGACAACTGTGAATCACCAAGTATGTGGCGTAATACTTGTAGCGCAGGAGAATCGGTATGCTCTACACCTACAGGTAGAGTCATAATGGCTTGGTAACTACCAAACTCACGCTGTTCAGACAATGCATGCACTTTCTGTGCAGGATACGCTGTAAATGTAGACTCTAAGCGTTGATATGGCTCGCTGGTTTTCCAATCTGCAAATTCTTTTTTCAGAATTTTTTCTATTTGCTTGGTATCAAAATCACCTGTTACCGCAATTTGTGCATGCTGTGTTTTAAAGAATTTTTGATGTAACTGCTGCACTTGATCACGTGTAGCCGACTCAATTTGTTTTTTCGTAAGTTCCGGTTCGAAGTGATAACGAATATCCCCCGGTTGATAGATCTCGACAATACGCGACAGCGTCATTGCAGCAACGGTATCCGGCTCTGTATAAGGTCGATCTAAACTCGATAAACTTTGCGCTTTGATTAAATCAAATTGTGACTCTTCAAATGCTGGAGCTTTAATAACATCAATGACATATTGCAAAAATTCAGCAAACTTTTCTTTACGTGCAACCACTTGAATCATGAAGCCATTATCATTTGCACTGACCGTTGCACCACCACCGACATCAATAATTTTATCGGCAATTTGCTGCAAGCTTTGATCTTTAGATGCACGGAACATGAGATAAGCTGTCAAACCTAGCAACTCACCTTTATTCATTAAGCTTTGCGCTGTACCAAAATCCAATGCAATCGTAGCATAGGTCTTGTCGTCACGTGTTTTAGTTGGAAACAATGCATACTGAATGCCGTTTTTAAATTTAGCTCGCAGAATCTGTTTTTCTTTCTGATTTAAATATTGCTTAGACTCTGCAACATATTGCTTCACTTCAGCACGATAAACACTCGCATCTTTCAATGGCTCTTCTGCAGGCGCTTGCTGATCTAAAGTTTCAGCAGGTTTTGACGCAGCCTGTTGCTGTGCTTTCTTCTGGTCTTCAGGTGTTGGTAGAATATTTCCTGTGACACGGTATTCAGGCTTTAGAAAATCCTTATACACTTGATTCACGTCGCTTACACTCAGCTTTTGTACTTTATCTAAGTCTCTGAAATATTGAGACCAGTCCCCGTTATAAGCCACAGTATAAGAACTAAGACGCTCGCCAAGTGCTGTTGCGCTATTTTTGACATTGTCAGCCATATTTCGAGTCAAGCTTTTAACACGGTTTAGCTCAACATCATTAAAGGCTTTATTCTGCTCTACACCTTGTGCCAGACTGGTTGCCACTTTGTTTGCATCATGACTTGGGCCATATATCGCCCCCATAAACACCAAATTAAAATCTTTATCTAACCATGTGGTGGATTGAACTGCGGTTGCTGTCCCTGTTTCCACCATGCTTTGATACAAATGCCCACTTGGCTGTAAGGTATACAAAGTTGGAGATACCGCCAAAGCGGTTTTAATCGGTTCGACTGCACCATTTAAATAAATATTAAATTTGCCAAAGTCACTGCCCTTATGAACGGTAAATTCGCGTTGCTTTAATTTCGTTCCATCTAATTTAGGGACTTTGGCCTGTTCAGGAATTTGGCGTGCGGCAATTGGGCTAAATTGTTGATCAATTTGTTTTAATACAGCCGCTTTATCAAACTTACCAGAAATCACCATCACTGCATTATTTGGCACATACCAACGGCGATAGAACTGGTTTAATTCGTTCATATTGATCGATTGAAGTTCTTTCAAATCACCTATCGGTAAGCGACCTAAAGATTGATTGCCATAGGCTTCTTTTAAAACTTGGTCGATTAACACTGAAAATGGCTGATCTAAACGAATTTCACGTTCACGCTTAACGATATCAATTTCTGTCGGTACAAATTTTTCCTGAAGTACCAATTTGTCCATCCGTTCTGCTTCCAAATGCAAAACTTGATCGATTGAACTTTGTTCAGGACGAATCACATTGGTGTATTTCGTTGAATAATAATCCGTACTGGCATTGGTCATCAGCGTGAATTGGTCTAAGCGACGCTGAAATTCATCACCTTTGACATTTTCAGTGCCTTTAAAGGCCAAATGTTCAAGCAAATGCGCTAAACCACCTTTGCCCTCAGGGTCATTTAATGAACCCGTGAAATACACCGTATTCATAAACACTTTGCTTTCTTTATCGTTTTGCGCCAAAACCACACGAAAACCGTTGTCTAATTTATATTCTTCAATGGCTTGTTCAGTTTTAACCAATACAGGTTGAGCAAAGAGGCTTGTACTTAAACCTGCAAAAAAAAGTGAAAGCGTTAAATGTTTAATACGCATGTAATTCAAGTGTCCTTTATATTTAGCATCGATCAGCGCAGTGCTGTCGATCAGATTGGTTTTGATTTTATGCTGAGCTTTTCTGGATTAATAGTTACTTTTTATTAAATACATGCTGCAGAATGAGACAGCATGTATTTGATTTATTTTCAGATATAAATGTCCGACTGCATATATAAACACGCATAGCCTGAGATTTCTATACGGTCATTTTCGAGCATTTGACAATGTAACTCACCACCACGACTCGATGCTTGATACGCCAAGATTTGACGTTTTTCTAGACGTTCTGCCCAAATTGGCACGATTCCGGTATGAATAGAACCCGTAACAGGATCTTCATTGATGCCATTACCCGGTGCAAAATAGCGTGAAATACAGTCATATTGCTGGGCTGCCGCAGTGATTGCAACATCAGTGATCGTACCCGGCGCTGTGATGGCGGTGCGGATTTTGCCAAGACGTTTTAAAATTTCAAAATTCGGTTGTTCGTCCAAGACTTGTTGAGCCATTTCGTATTCCACGATATACGCCTGCGCATTCTGATAAACCTGCTTAAAAGGTTGACTCAACCCTAGACGTAGCTCTTCAGGATATTCGCTCACGACCTGTGCCCGACGCACAGGGAAATTCATCAGAATTTTTCCATCTTCAGCTTTATTTACGCTAAAAATACCGAGATTTTTGACATGAAATTGGATATTTTTTTCTGCAGTATAAAACTCAAAAAGCACATAACTGCTGGCCAATGTCGCATGTCCACAAAAGTCCACTTCAGTGGTCGGTGTAAACCAACGAATTTCATAATTACTGCTGTCAATTTTTTTCACAAATGCAGTTTCAGACAGATTATTTTCCAAAGCAATCTGTTGCATCAAGTGTTCATCTAACCATTCATCCAACACCAAAACCGCCGCTGGGTTGCCTTTAAATAACACTTGGGTAAATGCGTCCACTTGATACATTTTCATTGATAGAACTCCTGATTTAGTGATTTATATTAAAGGCTTTTGAAAATATTTCATGCGTTATATGCTATGTAGCAACACTTTTTAATAAAACATCTAAGTTTTAGATGAACTTAAATATAGGTACAATTTTGAAAACGCATATTCACCCTGTTCCTTTAGAAAAATCATACCGACTTTTAAATCATGGGCCGACTGTGCTCGTCTCTGCTCAGGATCAAACCCATACCGGTGTGATGACTGCGGCATGGGCATGCGCCTTAGAGTTCAATCCTGCAAAAGTGACGGTAGTACTGGATAAATCAACTAAAACACGTGAGATTATCGAGAATTCAGGCTATTTCGCCTTACAAGTACCAACACTAAAACAACTCAAACTGGTCTATGCACTTGGCATGATGAGCCAACGTGATGCGCCAGAAAAATTACGCCAATGTGGCGTGGAATTATTTCAATTTAATAACTCAAATATTCCTGTGGTTGAAGGTTGTGCTGCTTGGCTACTGTGCAAACTTATTCCTGAGCCGCACAATCAACAAGCGCACGATCTGTTTATTGGCGAAGTCATTGCTGCCTATGCAGACGACCGCGTCTTCCGTAACGGACATTGGTATTATCATGAAGTAGCAGATGAATGGAAAAGCCTACACCATGTTGCTGGCGGGCACTTTTATACCATTGGTAATCCCGTATCTGTAGACGAGACACCAGACTAAAATAGTGCTATGAACTCTGTCGTTTACCTAAGGTTGAAAATCAATAATCATCCGTTTTGAGCATTTTCATGCTAACTTTAACTTAATTTTAAATATTGAATGAATGGATATGACGTTTAAAATACATACATTGGATGTCAAAAATTCACTGCAAAATTATATTTGGCTGCTTGAACACACCGAAAGCCATGATGTCATTGCAGTAGATCCTACTGAAGCTGCCTTGGTCGAGCGCTATTGTCAGGAACATCAACTCAATCTTACGCAAATTTGGCTAACGCATTGGCATAAAGATCACGTCGGTGGCGTACCAGAACTTATTCAGGATAAAAACATTGCTGTTTACGGTCCCCGTGCAGAATTGAGCCGTATTCCATGGGTGAATTATCCTCTCGATCATAATGACCGTTTTGAATTTCATGGTCTTGAAGTTGAAATAACAGCAACGCCCGGCCACACCCTCGGTCATATCGTATATTTTATCGATGACATTCATACACTTTTCTGTGGCGACGTATTATTTGCTATGGGCTGTGGACGTGTATTTGAAGGTACTTTTCAACAAATGTACGATTCATTGAACCGTATTGCCGCATTCCCTGCAGAAACTCAAGTGTATTGTACTCACGAATACACCCTGTCGAATGCGCAGTTTGCGCGGCATGTTGAACCCGACAACCTTGCCATACAACAGCGTTTTGATGAGGTTGAATCCCTACGCATGCTTGGACAATGTACTTTGCCAAGCAGCATTGAATTAGAACTAGAAACCAATCCATTTTTACGCGCAGAAAGTGTTGAAGCGTTTCAGCGCTTAAGAGAACTCAAAGACAATTTTTAATTGGATTGCGAGTTATAAGCATTTTAGATTTCATCACAAATAAACTGTTTTATTTGTGATGAATGTTTCGGGTCGATTTATCATTTTATATTTATAAAATTTGATTGCTTGCAGCAAATTCGTCCAATTCAGCTTGAGTCACAACTCGAACCGCTTGCATTTCATCGATACGCACCATCAATAAGCCACCTAATGCAGGCTGATAACGTCGCGCACTGCCAAAAGGCGTATATGCCACTTTGGATTGCTCCGAAAAGACCAACCAATCTTCATGTCCAAGCATCACCGCAATAGGCGTCTGCCCCGCTTGTTGCATCTGTTCAATTTTTGCTTTGACATCGTGCTCAATGTTTTGCATGCATTCAATCTATTTATATCGATGGGACATAGTATAAAAGCATTTCGACAAATCTTGATGAGAAATAGCTTTGCAAGCTCACCTATCCAGCGAATTAGGCTTTGAATAAGCCGCATTTTTGCAATCAATACCGCACACCTTATCCACTGTGATTTAAGTTAAGCAATCGATTATTTTGCGCACAGCTTCTCTATGCACATAGGACAGATTTTAAGCCAGCAGTTAAAAACCAAATTTTTAAAATACGTTATATTTACTTACATTAAGTTTAGCTTTTTATAAAACAGCAAGTTAAATGAGTTTATACAGTTTACAAGCCGATAATCTGTTTATTTATCCATCAAAATTTCATATTTTAAATAAAAGTTTTCCATTTCCCCTTTAAAAAATATTTTGACACCCCTATTTAATATTTTAATGATTGATAAGGAGTTCGCTCGTGAAAAAAGTGGTTAAAGCAAAAAATTTAGTTGCCTTCCGTCTTTGGTTAGAAAAGTTAGGATATTCTGTTCGCACATTGGCAGATAATCGTGGATTTACATTCAGTTTTAAAAAAGAATATGGTCTAGTGACTGTAGATTTGTCTGGTAATGCTTTGGCCATGCAGCTCGGTGAAGAGTTTGAAGATCATTTAAAGGCGTAATCTTCTCTATAATTTATTCGAACGATTTGAAATAAATGATTTAATTCGATTGATTCGAATCCACATTTCAAAATTTGCCCGTATATTCGGGCTTTTTTTCACCTTTGTTTTACTGATTCATTTTAACGAGAGAAATTTCAGACAATAAAAAAACAAGATAAGACATCTTGCTGTATCTCTTGGTTCATCATCTTTCCTTTCATTAGATTTATTTCTTTAGATTATGTCTTCAGAAAAGACCATGTTTAAGACACTGATTTTTTCGCATTTCAAAAACAAAAAAAGCAAGGTATAAAACCTTGCTTAATCTAATGGTGGGGACGGAGAGACTCGAACTCTCACACCTCGCGGCGCTGGAACCTAAATCCAGTGCGTCTACCAATTTCGCCACGTCCCCAACTCGGGTGCTGACAATGTCAGACTTTAATTTGTTTTAAAAACCTGTTTATTTGGCAACTTAATAAATTAAGTGGTGGGGACGGAGAGACTCGAACTCTCACACCTCGCGGCGCTGGAACCTAAATCCAGTGCGTCTACCAATTTCGCCACGTCCCCAACAGGGTTGCTGACAATGTCAGACTTTTTAAAACTTGGCAGAGGATCAAGGATTCGAACCTTGACGAACGGTTTTGGAGACCGTCATGCTACCATTACACCAATCCTCTGCGACCTTCACTACTAAACTCATGTTTAGTAATTCAGTGGTGGGGACGGAGAGACTCGAACTCTCACACCTCGCGGCGCTGGAACCTAAATCCAGTGCGTCTACCAATTTCGCCACGTCCCCGATGGCTGTGTATATTATAGAGATCACCCTTACATGACAAGCCTTTTTTATAAAAAAGCATATTGTTTGTTTAAATAAAAAACAATAGTGCCTTTTTTGTATTTTTCTTAAGCAAATTCAGCAACTAAGTCGCTTTTTAAGCGATAAAAATCCACCAATCTGTCATTTTTTTGCTTCATCAACATGTGTTGCAATAGCTGATTAAACCCTTGATATTGCATCGGCAGATCAAGCTTTAAGCGTTGGCAATGTAAATAGGCCCAATCTTCATAGTTTTTCGCCTCTAAACGCTGTGATGTCAGCCATTCCAAGAAAATAATCCCCAGCGCATAGATATCACTGTGCAAAGATTTTGCTTGTCCATGGAAAAGTTCTGGAGCCATATAACGTGGTGTCGCAGTTAAGGCATTTTGCTGATCAAAATCTAATGGTAGCGCTTGCTCAAAGTCGATGAGTCTGCACTGCCCTTGCCAATTCACAAAATGCTCTTGTTTTAAATCTGCATGTATCCAACCGTGCAAGCTTAATCGTTCAACCACATCGAGAGCTTGCCATAGCACCTGCCTCACCTGTTCGATGCTCAAACTCGATGCAGGCTGTAAGAACCAAGGCTCAGCATTGGGCAGTATTAATAGGCGATCAATAGGCTCTTGCTGAATACTGAGATGCGTCTCTTTTATCACTTGAAAAGGTAGCGTGATACTGTTTTGTGTAGACGCTTGATTGAATAGCTGGTACAGCTCAATTTCTCGACCAAAACTAGCTACATGTTCAGGGCTGCTGTCACTGACTTGCGCCTTGAGCCAATGACGTTGTTGGTTGAATTGAAATTGATATAGACGACGGCCAAAAACCAAACTTTTGGTTTTGGTTTTTGGCTCGCAAATGGTTTGCGCTAAATCTGTGGATTTAAACCGCAATAAATTCTGCATGTCGTTGACTGGGTTCATTTTGATAATTTAATAATTCCAAACAATGCTGAATGGTCTTACCAATGCGGGCTTGCGTTTCGATTAATGAAATCTTCGGCCAAGTGGCTCTTTCACCTTCACGCTGCAATACCTTAAACAGATAAGGTCGAGGATTTTGCAACATATAACTATAGTGTCTTAAGCCATATTTCCCCACAATATTGACATCACCATAGTAACGCTGATCCACCACGCCATAACCATGATCAAGCAAACGTCTTACAGGTGGGATACTTCCTGCACGCTCACGGGCAAAATCCATCACCCCTTTACTAATCACCTTACCTTGACGACGAACGATCCGCTCAGGCCAACTCAACATGCTTTTACGAAAGCGTGAAGCATCATCCTGCATAAACGGCACAATATGCGGATTGACCTGACTAGCGATACTGTAATTAATATTATACAAACGCGCCATTTTCTCCTGTGGGAAATCACTGCGCACACTGCCATCCACCCAACGCGTTGCCGACATATATGGCGTAAATTGCCCGTCATAACGCTTACTGGTCAGTCGTACCGGTGGAAATAGAATGGGCACTGCACAAGATGCCAACACTGCACTCCAAACCAACAAATCGGGTGATGTATACGCATTCATAATTCGTGCATCTTGGGATGCATCATAAGGCGCAACTGCCACATTGATATGCAGACCAGATTGCTTATAAGCTTCGGCAAAAGTTAAGTCACCTAAGTTTTCAACCAAAAACTTTTTCAGATATTTTACATCTGCCAAACCGCCATTACCCTGCACTAACTCAGTCAATTTACGAAAATGAAATGCCTCACTAAAGAAATTTTGTCCGTTTAATAAATTGGTAAACTCTGACGGTTTAGAGACACCCAACATCCCGGTCATAATTGCGCCAGCACTGGAACCAGACAGAACTTTTGGCATCAAATCTTGTTCCATCAGTGCTTTACACACACCGGTATGAAACAAACCTAAAGTTGAACCGCCTGAAAACATCAAAACAGGTTGACCATAGGCTTTTTGGCTTTGTTCAAAGAATTCAATTTTTTGTGCAGCATCAAGACAAACGCATTCTTCAGATGCGATAAATGCCAAACTTTTACTCACCTCATCAACATAGTCTTCAATAATTTTTTTGGTGCCGACGTAGGCTTCTGTAAACAGTAAAGGATGAGCAATATTGCCAACATCATAAGTTAAACCTTCACTTAAAATGTACATCAAATCTCGAGTACGTTTCTGAGCACGATATCGTCTCAGTAACCCTAAACGATGTGTGATGATTTCTGCATCAAAATACGGTGAACTATTATCGAATTTCCATTCTTGCGCACCCGATTCTTCATCTATTTTAAGTGCGATATCTTTCCATTCTTCATAACATTCAGCACGGTCGAGCTGACGCTTTAATTTTTTTATCCGATATGCCTGATGTGGATTAATACTTTTTGAAAACCCTGTAAACAACATGACTATCCCTCAGCACACTTTAAACTGTTCACTCAGCTAGATTTATAACAACTTTTTGGTTGTTCGAATAGCGCTGATCTGCCAGAACAATCATTTAACTTTGACATATTTAGGCGATTATAACTGCATTATTGATGTACACTGCTGTCATATACTAACCAACAACAAGACACGACAAGCTGACTTATCATGGCTACAATTGATTTACCTGACAACATCCTTCAATCACTATCTACTGTACTCTTACAACTACAGCACAGTTTGCCTGAGCTTAAACAAGCACCCGATTTTTCGAGTATCGCTTTTAAATGGCAAGATAAACAGCTTAAAGCCATTCAACAGCCCAAAGTCATGTATTTAGAAGATTTAAAAGGAATTGAGCGTCAAAAAGAAAAAGTGATTCAAAACACTTTACAGTTTTTAAAAGGCTTACCTGCCAACGATGTTTTACTCACTGGCTCTCGTGGTACAGGTAAATCATCCATCGTCCGTGCTCTGCTCACCCATTATGCAGACCAAGGTTTACGTTTAATTGAAATTGAGCGTGATGATCTATCTGATTTACCAGAAATCCAAAATTTAATTAAAAATCGCCCTGAAAAATTTATCGTATATTGTGATGATTTGGCATTCAATGCTGAAGATGAAAACTATCGCAGTTTAAAAAGTGTTTTGGACGGTTCATTACAATCAGGTTCAAGTAATTTTATTATTTATGCTACCAGCAACCGTCGCCATTTATTACCTGAATTCATGCATGAAAATACACCTGTAACCAAGGTAGATGTTCCTCAATATACTGAACTCCATCCACAAGAAGCGATTGAAGAAAAAATATCTCTTTCTGACCGCTTTGGGATGTGGCTGTCGTTTTACCCAATGGATCAAAATTTATATCTCGAAATTGTGGAACACTATCTTGCCAAGGCTGATTTAGCCATGACCAGCGAAGTTCGTGCTGAAGCCTTAAGATGGTGTCAGTCTCGTGGGCAGCGTTCAGGGCGTGCTGCTTATCAGTTTTCAAAGCATTGGATTGGGTCTGTAAATCTAAAGGCTTTGGCAAAATAACGTCTACAATATTTTTATGATCTGAAAATATAAGTTCTGCAAAGCCAGTCAGACAATTTCAGCTAAAAGCAGCCACATCCTCGTTGGCTGCTTTTAAATGCTAATAAACTCTTGATTGAACCAATTGCTTGAAAATCATTAAGAACACACTAATTATGGTACTAAATTGAGTTGACCAATCACATATAAGGTATTGCAATCAATCACACTTTTCTCCGCATCAAGGTATTTTTGCTCCAAGATCCCATCCGTTTCTGTAAAACCATAATCATCATCATTTATAATTGCCAAATGCTGTTCATCAATCACCCACAAGCCTTCAACTTTATCGTGTGGATAATGTAAAGTTTCGACTAAATCGACAACTAAGCTCTTTGCCACAGGCAAAATATTTAATTTTTTTAGCGCCTCCCACCCCTCATTAAGCACATATTGTTCAGGTGTTTGCCCATCAATGAGCAATCCTAAAGATTCATTTTGCTGAAAATGATCACTTAGTTGAACTTTTTCTAGGTTTGTCGCCGCATCGATATCAATTTTATAGATTCGTTTAAAAGCGTTTGGATTATCTTTATAAAAATCATCATCACGTTCAGCCACTAAAAAGCATGTTTCACTCAGCGCGACAATGGCTGTATTTGAGTTTGACTTAAGTTCTTGCCGATATAGATATTGTTCAGTTGAGCCATCGTCTAAATTGACCACCACAATACGAACCAAGTCCGACGTTGTGACTGATGAATCTGGATTACTCATCGTCGACTGCATGATGCCGACCAATTTTTTTTGATCTGGTGTAATCGTCAGACCTTCCATCCCTCGATTTTGCTTACGGTTGGCAAATGCATTTGGAAGAAAATAACCCGACTTGCAACGCTCATCTTGTTTGTATGCATTAATACGGTCTATTTCCACGCCTTCGCTATTAAAATGAACGAGATGAGGCCCATATTCATCACTCACCCAAAATGTGCCATCTTTTAATGCAACCAGACCCTCAGAATCTAAGCCATATTCATCTGTGCCAATTGCTAAAACCACACCATTTTGATCATAAGCCACTTCTTTTGTTGCACCGAAATGCTGATTTGGCAAACCTGTTATAGGTCTCCCAGTTGGATCTTTGAGTAAGATTTCTTTCAATTTTTTAATCGATCCATCGAGCTGCAATTCAAAAAGTCTGATTTTTGGCATATAGCTTGGATCTAAGAATATCTTGCCTTTATCTCCATTCACATCATAGGTTGTATTCGGACCTCGATCCGTAAGAGCATAAAATTGATATTTTTGAGTGGGATGTGGGGAAATTTCCGACCCAAAACCTCCACAATGAATTTCAATAAAATGGTCTTGTTTTGCCCCATCTGGAATATTGTGGATATCCAAAGTTTCATAGGGTAAAGAAACACCTTTATAAAATTTCTTTAGGTCAATATGACTTTGATTTGGTTTTGATTGATCCAAAGCTTCATTATTTTTTGTCATTATTTCACATGGCTCTAATTATTTATTGAGCCATCATATCCACAATATTGTTCTAAAACCACAGTCTCTTTTTTGAAACACACAATAAAAAAAAGAGGCTAATTTAGCCTCCTTTTTAAACGATTTTTACGCTTCGTTTGGATTACTTAATTCCGTCATCGGCCAACGCGGTGTAGTCGTAACAGACAAACCATCATGCTGACCCGCTTTAAGACGCTGATAACCAGCAAACGCAATCATTGCACCATTATCTGTACACAGCGCAGGTTCTGCATAAAACACATTTGCACGGATTTTTGCCAAGTCAGCCTCTAAGCGCTCACGCAAACGCTTGTTCGCACTTACACCACCGGCAATAACTAAACGTTTTAAACCCGTTTGTTTTAAAGCTTTGACTGATTTTTTCACCAATGTATCAACCAACGCTTCTTGGAAAGATGCAGCGATATCCGCCTCACGACCTTCGCCTTCAACTTTTTTCAATTGAACTGAAACGGCAGTTTTTAAACCACTAAATGAAAAATCTAAGCCTTGGTGCAGCATTGGACGTGGAAATTCAAAGGCATTGATGTCGCCATTGATCGCCAATTTCGAAATATTTGGACCACCTGGGTATGGTAGACCCATCATTTTAGCGACTTTATCGAATGCCTCACCTGCTGCATCATCAATCGACTCACCCAATAATTCATATTGACCAATTCCATAAGCAGCCATCAATTGAGTATGTCCGCCAGAGACTAAAAGTGCCACAAATGGAAATTCTGGTGGAGTTTTAGACAACAAAGGCGCCAACATATGACCTTCCATATGATGTACACCAATTGCAGGTTTATTCAGTGCAAATGCCAACGTACGACCAAACAATGCGCCTGTCATTAATGCACCCATCAAGCCCGGCCCGCGAGTATATGCGATGGCATCAATTTCAGATTTATCAACTTTACTTTCTTCAAGCAATTGTTTTAATAACGGAATTAACTTACGCACATGGTCACGTGAAGCTAATTCAGGTACCACACCACCATATTCTGCATGCAGTTTGATTTGGCTATACAATACTTGTCCGCGTAATCCTTGCTCACTATCGTAGAGTGCGAGTCCTGTTTCATCACACGAAGTTTCCAAGCCTAAAACGATCATTAAACTGCCTTTTGCCCATTTCAAAATATTGCGAAACCTATTATAGACTTGTGATATGAGATGTAAATGAGTAAAATACTGACCTTCACTTGTGATCAAGGGTAATTCGACCCGAGATCTTATCCATAACTTAATGAGGATTCTTCATGCCACAAGTTAAATTGAAAGAAGGCGAACCAGTAGACGTAGCTATCCGTCGTTTCAAACGTTCATGCGAAAAAGCGGGTGTTCTTGCTGACGTTCGTAAACGTGAATTCTACGAAAAACCAACTCAAGAACGTAAACGTAAAAAAGCTGCTGCTGTTAAACGCTACCAAAAGAAATTGGCTCGCGAATCAGTACGTACTACTCGCCTTTACTAAGATTAATTTGTGATTGATTGACTAACCTGGACAAGATAAATGACTACTTTAAAAAACCAAATAACTGAAGTTTTAAAAGCCGCTATGCGTGCTAAAGAAATGGATAAGTTAACGGTAATACGTAGTCTACAGGCAGCAATCAAGCAAATCGAAGTCGATGAGCGCATAGAGCTTGACGATAAGCAAGTTCTTGCGGTCATTGAAAAGCAAATCAAACAACGCAAAGAATCGGTTAAAGCCTTTTTAGGTGCAAACCGAGATGATTTAGCTAGTAAGGAACAAGCCGAGATTGAGGTGTTATCTCAATTTCTACCAGAAGCTATGACTGAGGAAGAACTTGATTCCATCATTGCGCAAACGATTACTGCGCAAGAAGCTACTAGCATGAAAGATATGGGTAAGGTGATGAACTCTCTACGTCCGCTCATAGCCGGACGTGCCGATCCTGCACAAGTTTCAGCTAAAATTAAAGCGAAACTCTCTTAATCTTTCATCTATATTGTTTGATTTGGTCTATTTAAGTACGCTGATGACTTAAATAGCCAAATTATCCAAATTCAAAAAAAATTCAAATCCATACATCATTTATTTTTCTTTATCATCTAACGATTTCATACTTAAAAATATCTCGCCAACTTCCATCTACTGGATTTTGAATTGCAGCTTGTTCGATTTCAATCAATCTAAAATTTGCTCGTTCACATAGACGTCGTGCTTGCTTGTTTTCTGCATCTACAAAAGCATTTAATTGCTGAAATCCCAGATCATTCAATAATTGATCCACAAATAACTGCAAGGCTTCAGTCATCAAACCCTGCCCTTTAAATTCAACATTTCCCCAAAATCCAACAGCAGCTTGGTTTTCCAACCAATTGATTTGATGAATATCCATGACACCTAAAAAGTTATGCGACTGTTGCTCACGAATCACATAAACAAAATTTTCCTGATTTAACGCAGCCAACACTCTCGAATCACAAAATGCCAATGAAGCATCTAAATTAGGTTCTTGTAAAGACCAAGCCAAACTTGCAGGAAACATTCGTAAGGTTTCTATACTTTGACAGATCGCCTCATAAAGTGCTTTTGCATCGTGACGCTGAATCAACTGAAGCGTAATTCTGCCATGACGCATATCAAAATCATCGAGTTTCATTTTTATTCAGTTTCTCGTAATGATTTAAAATGCTTATAAATTTGCTTTTAATTTAGGGTACATTGCACATTATATTTTTTTAATAATTGCATCTCTTTTGATGCGATCACCTGCTGAATCACATCCTGCTTATTCATATTACGGTACTCACGATCTAAAAATGCACGATTTTCGTCTGCCGCACGATAAAGATCATTCACATAAGTCTGAACAATACTGCAGTATTTCACTTGCTGGTCTGCTTTAAATCCCTGTTGCTGCGGGTCTAACTGACTAAAAAATTGGCGTACATCTGTTTTATATTTTTCGTTAATATCATTCACAGCGATCACATATTGCTCTGCACTAGCTGCTGCAATATTCGTTGCTAAGCCCAACAGACAGGCCGCCAAAATCATATTTTTCATTTGTAAGTTCTTAATCATAAACATTTTACATCCAGCTAGTTTACACTGATTAATCTAAACCACTAAAACTACAATTTGCACTTTATAATCGACATAGATAAGTGCATCACATTTGAAATCTTTATATTTTTAATTTCCGTTCATTTTGCATTTCGTCTACGCGTTGCTTGATTTTCGCAGCAAGACTTTTCGAGTCTTTGGCGATGCGCTGCGCCTGTAGCAAAGATTTAATCGCGCGCTCTTCATCCCCACCCCAATACTCTACTTCAGCTCGATATCGCAGCACATTGACCGAACGGAAGCTTGCATCTTTGTCTGCATCAGCCATTTGCAACATCAGTCGCCAACCACTCAAGTCACGCGGATTTGCTTGTAAAAATCGCTGTAGAATCAGTTGTGCTTGCGTATATTCTTTGTTTCGAATCAAAGCCTCTGCATATTTATAATTTAATGCCCGATTTTCAGGCATGATGATTGCCGAACTTTTCACAGCGTTCACGGCAGCGGCCGCTTTGTTTTGACCCAACAGCACATCGGTCTGTAAAATAATAAAAAGTGCATGCGATGAATTTTGTTTTGCCGCTTCATTTAATAACTTTTGAGCAGCACTAAAGTCACCTTGTTTAATATGTAAGCTCACTAAAGCCAATTCAGCTGCATAATTCTTTTGCGCCACCATCGCATTTAATTGCAATTCAGTTGCCTGACCTGACAGTACTCGACTATACCAACGCAGAATTTCAAAATCTTGATCAACCAAACTGGTTTTAACTTGAGGCAACTGATTGGCGCGTAAGCGCGCTTCGCTCATACGCTCCGTGGTTAATGGATGCGTCAACCAAAAATCAGGCAGAAAGCTCACTCGACTCGTAGAACGATGCATCACTTCAAAGAAATCAGCCATGCTCTGCGGATTGTATCCAGCACGATACATATACTGCATCCCGATACGGTCTGCTTCACGTTCTTGGTTGCGGCTATAGGTTAATTGCTTATCCATCAAAGCGGCTTGTGAGCCCATCATTACAGCCGCACCGACATCACCATCTGCCTGTGAGGCCACTAAGGCTCCGACCAAAATACCGGCTAGTGACAATAAACCTTGCCCTTTAAAGGCTTCTTGTGAACGACTGTAATGACGTTGTGATACATGTGCAATTTCATGCGCCATCACCCCTGCCACTTCATCCATGTTGCGTGCTGAATTAATTAATCCCGCATTTAATGCAAATAAACCACCCGGTACAGCAAAAGCATTAATTTGTGGATCATTAATTAATAACAATCCGACCGGTTGATTAAGTTGAGTTTGGCTCAAAATATGCGTAAAGACAGATAAAAGACGATCTTCCATCCACGGATTTTCAGTCACAGGAAGTTGACGATGCACCTCACGATACACCTTCTCGCCAATGGCACGCTCTTTTTGTTGATCCAACAAGCCGACGCCACTACCTATTTCAGGCACAGAAAATTGTGGGGATGAACTAAAATCTACGGACTGCGTCTGCGCCAATGTCGAACAAAGCCCGAGACCACATGCCAGTAAAATCTTTTTCAAAGTCTATTCTCTAAATTTCATATTCGTACTTCATCGAATATAGCATTGAATTTTGGTGAATTATGGAGAAAACTGTTGTGATTGTTTATTCAAATTTTGGATTGACCACATAGCGTGGCGCGCGCTCATGTACCAAAACATCCACTAGATTTTGATAAGCCAATTCCGCCATACGTTTACGAGTTGCCGCTGTTGCTGAACCCACATGGGGTAATGTCACGACATTGGCTAATGTAAATAATGGCGATTCTTGAAGTGGCTCTTGCTCATAAACATCTAAGCCTGCTGCAAAAATTTGACCACGACTTAATGCATCGATTAAAGCGGCTTCATCAATCACTGAACCGCGTGAAATATTGACCAATACCGCATGCGATTGCATCAAGGCCAACTCACGTTCACCAATTAAAGCTTTCGATTCTGCATTTAAATCCACTGCAACGACCACAAAGTCAGCACGTTGCAACAAATCATCCAAATCACAATATTGCGCTGATAACGATTCAGCCAATTCAATTTTTTCTCGGCGATTATGATAGAGTACATTCATATTAAAGCCGTAGCGAGCACGACGCCCAATCGCTGCGCCAATATGTCCTAAGCCAATAATACCAATAGTTTTAGCAAAGACATCCATACCAAATTGCTCAGGACCCACTGTACGCTTCCACTGCCCTTGTTTGGTCCATTGATCCAATACAGGCACTTTACGTGCTGCACTCATCAACAAAGTAAATGCTAAATCTGCTGTAGTTTCCGTCAATACATGCGGAGTATGGCTCAACCAAATATTTTTTTGATTTAAAAATGCTAAATCATAGTTGTCATAACCGACACTTACACTTGAGATGACTTTTAATTGTGACGTATGCGCTAAATTCGAAGCATTCAACAAACGTCCCGCACCGATCATGGCATCAGCATCTTTTGAATGCTCAAGAATTTGCTGATTCACATCGCCCAATTTAGGTCTAATTTGGAAAACTTTAAATTGCTGTTCTAAACGTTGAATTATTTCTTGATCTATTTGACTAAAAACCACTACTTTTTTTTGCATAAATTTTCCATTTACGTCATTTAAGTATTTTGTCCTGCCTTATTTTGCATAAATTGCCATAGGCGTTTTTTCAATAAAGGCTGTTCAATCATTTGCTGTAAAGATGCCAATGGATACACCTTCGCATGCTCTAAATGCGGAATATCGCCTAGGCAAATGACATTTTTATCCAAGCTCATCGCATCGATAAAACCCTGTACATAAGATGCTGCACCACGACCATCTTGCAAATTCACCCAACCAAAAGGCCACTGTAAGGCAAAAAAATCGGCACTGACTGCGCGCTGAATATTGCTCCACAAAACTTGCTGCTCTGCCGTTAATTCTGTGGCATCAATGACAATGACACAGTGCATTAAACAGATGGCTTCTAAGTTAAACGAAGGGATTTGAACAATTGGACGAACTTCAACAGGCTCAACAACCTTTGGTTCATCTTTAGGTGCTTCTACAGATTGATTTACAACAATATCAACGTTCTTTTTAAGCTCAGTCTGTGATGAAACAGGCGTTGGCTGAGGCTCATTTTTGAGTAGAATTTCAGAGACTATTTCAGGAGCCGCCTGATCTCGCCAAATATTTGAGCTAAATTGCTGACACGGAGCCGCCTGAGGAATCCATATATCAATTCCCATTGCCGCCATTATGCTTCGCTGATGCCCAATCATGCTTTCATTTTCACCTATTCAAGGCTTGTTATTCTAACGGGATTCATTGGTTTTTGCTGAACTTTTATAAATCAATTAGACCACTCTATTTCTCTAATGATTATGTAGACTTGCTCAGACTACTTTTGACTTAAAATTAAACAATTTATTCATAAATCAAGCCGCAATATACAATTATACGATCATTAAACTATTTTTCTTTTGCATTAATTCAACTATCTCAGCTGATTCAAATCCAATACGCCAATATAGCAACTGCAAAACATCTAACTCATCTTGCGTGATAATTCGATCATTCCATAAACATACTTCTGCAACCCCAAGGATGCTTAGACGCTCACGCAGCAGCAGCCCAGAAATATCATTTAGGATTTCAGCCAAATCAATTGGCTCATCAGATATATCGCGATAGAACTCTAGTTCTTCTTTCGTTAAGATTCGATTGAGGATTTTTTCACGCACTTCGAGTTGATTATCACTGTTAATTTGTTGCACATGCAACAAGGCATCAATCAAACGCACAATACTCGGTTTTACATCTTCTAAAGATGTAGGTGTATGTGCAGGCAACAGATTTAACTCATATTTGACTGTTTCAAGTAGTAATGCATCGAGCAAACCAATTTCACCATCTTCCTGAATAATTTTGGCCAGCTTGGTTAAGAACTGCCGTGAAATTGTTGCTGGCATGGTACCAATATTTTTACATGCCTCATGAAAAATGGAGATATGCACACGACCATCAAGATTCAATAAGGCATCCACAATCGCACGACTCACTTCAGCTTCAGTCGGAATAAACTCTCGATACTGACGAATCATTAAAATAGCAACCATCACCTCACGCGAACCCGTTGCTGTTTGTAAGGCACGTTGGATCAATTCAGGCCGCTGCCAATTTTCACGAATCTCAGGGTTCAACGGTTTAATTGCATCTCGTATCGCAAAACTAATCGGTGATAAGCGCAGTAAAGGCAATGGTTGTGGCGAATTCCATGGTGTTGCAACATCTGGATTAGCTTCTTCTAGTGAACGGAATAAATAAAATAGCGGTTGGTTTCGCAGTTTTTTTAAATTTTCTAGTTGTAAATCATGAATGAGCGCTGGATTTAATTCAAAAATGCGCTGTTCAATACTCGGATGAATATTCATCCAGTTTTGCGGACTGAGTGAGTTTGCAAAACACATATGAGAAATCGATTCCGCATATTCACTATGAATTTGCGAACCTGAATGATGCACATAAATCCTTAATAAGGTTTGAATATTGGCATCATTTTGAATCAGACGTTTGGTTTTCTGATCATTGCGATAGGTTCGAGAACCCAAAGAGATATATTTAATAAAGCGGGAAATCAAAACACCCAAGCTTCCGATCAACCAAATGACCGCGCCAATCGCTACAAAGAGGGTTTCAAACTTATTGTCCCGTGCTTGTCCATTTTTATAGAAGCCACGTTTTGCAATTTTACTGCCCCACTGACTAAAGGTCGTCAACCCGCTATATAAGATTTTCAAACGGGTATTTTCTGCAGCTTCGCCCGACAAGATTTTATTAAATTCATGGCTCAGCAAACCATACATTTCCATCTCATCTAAGGTTTGTAAGGCACCCCAAGTTAAAATGATCGATGTATCTCGAGGGCTAAAACCAGCGGTGAGCGCATTCACGCCCACTTCATCAGGTAAGACATAAAGTGCGGGAGTATCGATTAGAAAGGTATCTGCCAGCTGCTCAGTCATACGCAGTGCAACACTTTCTTCTGGAATACTTTCTATCAGACTCAGACGACGCGCACCTAACTGTTTGGCAAGTGAATAACCACCTAAGCGAAAGGTGTAAAAATCATAGAGAACTGAAACCAACATAATCAGCAGCACAGCCGCCACTAAAAATGGGCTAAGGACATGCCAATAGATAGACTGAGTGGAATCATAATAATCCACAATTAAACCGACAATTACATTAATAATTGCGACGGTCAAAAACACTGCCGCCATACACATGGTGACAGGCCAAAACATATTTTTGTTTTTTATAAAATCATAACCCACACGTCTCAATGTAATACCCTTAAGCTACATTGTCTTTTGTTTGCTCATCATAAATGAAAAAAGCGGGAAATTCCCGCTTTTTCAGTGTGTTTTCAGCAGATTATTCTTCGCGAACACCTGTTAAATCCACAGAAGCTGCATCAATGTTAACATCGATATAAGCTGGCTTTTCATTTTTTGCAGAGTCATTACGCTTACGCTCTAATGCTGCCAAATATTCAGCATCAATACCACCTGCCACATATTTACCATCAAATACCGAGCAATCAAAGTCTTGTAACTCAGGGACTTTCTTGGTGCGAACAGCAGATTTTAGATCTTCCAAGTCTTGGAAAATTAGGCGATCAGCACCAATAATTTCACGAATTTCTTCAACGCTACGTTCAGACGCAATCAGTTCAGATTTGGCAGGCATATCGATACCATACACGTTTGGATATTTCACCATCGGTGCAGCAGATGCAAAGAATACTTTTTTCGCACCCGCATCACGCGCCATTTGAATGATTTCATTACAAGTCGTACCACGTACAATCGAGTCATCGACCAAAAGTACGTTTTTGCCTTGGAACTCTAGCTCTACAGGGTTAAGCTTTTGACGCACAGATTTCTTACGAAGTTGCTGACCCGGCATAATGAAGGTACGACCGATATAACGGTTCTTCATGAAGCCTTCACGGAATTTCACACCTAAGGTATTTGCAAGTTCTAGCGCCGAAGTACGTGAAGTATCAGGAATTGGGATCACGACATCGATATCGTGCTCATCGCCCCATTCACGTAGAATTTTCTGAGCAAGTTTTTCGCCCATTTTCAAACGTGCTTTGTAAACTGAAATACCGTCAATGGTTGCATCTGGACGCGCAAAATATACGTATTCAAAGATACAAGGACGATATTCAGGGGCTACTGCACACTGCTTGGTCGACATCACGCCATCAGCAGTAATATAAATTGCTTCACCCGGTGCAATATCACGCTCAACCTTAAAGCCGAGCGCTGTAATTGCGACAGATTCAGACGCAATGATATATTCCATACCATTTTCAGTCTCACGCGAACCGTAGATCAATGGGCGAATACCATTTGGATCACGGAAACCAACAAGGCCCTGACCGGTGATCATAGCAACAACCGCATAACCACCTTTGCAACGTTCATGCACACGTGAAACCACGTGGAATACATCTTCAGCGCTTGGTGTAAGTTTTGCGCGTTTTTGCAATTCGTGAGCAAATACGTTTAATAATACTTCTGAGTCTGAATCGGTGTTCATATGACGTAAGTCAGTCTTGAACAAGTCATCATGAATTTCAGCAGCATTGGTTAAGTTACCGTTATGTGCAAGCGTAATGCCATAAGGTGAGTTTACATAGAATGGCTGAGCTTCAGCACTGCTAGAAGAACCCGCAGTTGGGTAACGAACATGGCCAATACCATAATTACCCTGTAATGCACGCATATGACGTGTGTGGAACACATCACGTACCATACCCGTATCTTTACGCAGGAATAAACGACCATCCTGACAAGTTACGATCCCGGCTGCATCCTGTCCACGATGTTGTAACATCGTTAACGCATCAAACAACATTTGGTTAACAGGTGATTTACCAGCTATACCAACTACTCCACACATAGCAACCTCGCAGACAAGCTAGGGTTAATAAAAAGGATTATTTGTTGACTCACCCGATCCAGAACGTCCGTGCTTGTTCTGCGACTCAGATGGGAGGTCTGAAGATTTCTGAGCATCTTCAGACTGAATATGATGAAGTGCTTGATTTGCAGCATCTTTGGACAATTCGGTTGCCCAAGGCGCATATGGCAATAATGACTGAACCATTTTAGATTGTTTCCAATGTGGTGAACTTTCTACCCAAGGACCTAGCCCCTGCATAGTGATCAGCACCACCAACAATCCTTTTAAGCTTCCAAAAACACCACCTGCCAGTCGATTTAACGGACCGAGCTTTAATGTTTTCAAAATACTGTTCAATAACCATGTCGCGACCCAAGTCATGACTACAATCAACAATACAATAAATGCGAACGCGGCAATCTTCTGTACCACTGGATCTGTACTTAAAGATGTCATCGAAGGTGCAAGGACGGTTGCATACTTTGCCGCAATGACAAGTGCAAGAATCCATCCAATGAAGTTCGCAAAGGCTTTTACAAATCCTTGACGCAAACCGTTAAGCCCTCCAATGAGCAAAATAATCAGTATAAAGATATCAATGGTATTCATGATATTTACAATGCGTCTACGCAGTCTTTTACAAGTGTCGGACCTGTATATATGAGGCCACTATACACTTGTACAAGGCTAGCTCCTGCTTTTTGTTTCGCAACAGCATCCGCGCCCGACAAAATACCACCTACACCGATCAATGGAATTTGACCGTTTAATACTTTAGCAAAAGCCGCCAAACATGCCGTACTTTTTTCAAAGACTGGCGCACCGGATAGACCACCTGCTTCATCACCATATGGAAGGCCTTCAACACCTTCACGTGACAAAGTCGTATTGGTAACAATCAGACCATCAATTTTAAATTTTAACAATTGTTGGGCAATAAAATTAATGTCTTCTGGTTCTAGATCTGGTGCAACTTTAAGTACTAAGGGTACATAATGTTGATTTTCATCCGCCAACTCGAGTTGACGTTTCTTGAGTGTCTCTAACAGTTCAGTCAAAGCATCACCGCTTTGTAAGCTGCGAAGATTTTTTGTGTTAGGAGATGAAATATTAACCGTAATATAAGAAGCGTAGTTATAAACTTTTTCTAGACAAATCAGATAATCGTCAACTGCTTTTTCAACAGGTGTGACTGCATTTTTACCGATATTGATCCCAAGTACACCCTTAAATTTTGCAGCTTTGACATTTTCGATCAGCTGATCCACGCCATCATTATTAAAGCCCATACGGTTAATAATGGCTTTTGCTTTCGGTAAACGAAATAAACGCGGTTCAGGGTTACCTGATTGTGGAAGTGGTGTAATTGTACCAATTTCAATAAAGCCGAAGCCCTGGCTCGCCAGCGCATCGATATAAGCACCGTTTTTATCAAGACCGGCTGCTAAACCAACTGGATTCGGAAATTCGATTCCCATACATGTCACTGGTTTAGACGCCACGTTTTGACGCATCATTCCCATCTTGTGAGAAGATTTCAACAGCGATAATGTCAGCTCATGTGCACGCTCTGGTGCTAAAGTAAACAACAAAGGGCGGGCTAGAGAATACAACATATCTATAAAAGTCTACTGCTTTTTAAGTCGGCATATTATAGGCACAGCACAAATAAAACACCATGCTTAGCAGATCTTTATTTTTACCGATTATTGTACACTCGCTGTTAATTTGACCTGTCCCGCTTCAGAACTTAACTCCATCTTTTCAATACTTAAGCCCATTTGAACCAATTGAGTCAAAAAATTGGCCAGAATTGCATAATTTTCATGCATCACTGCAATCTGTATTTGCTCACCGACTTGTTGAGATGCCACGGATAAACCCTGTTGTTGCGATACCCGCTGAACTTTTTCCAACGCGCTCAGTTGTGTATCACCTGCTGGTTTCATCGTGACGGCATTACTTTGCATCCAAACAACAGTATCCTTAAGTTCATTCACGCGCTTTTGTTGAAAATTTGCAGCTTTGTTCATATAAAACAGTGCCGAACCAATCGCTGCCACTACAACAAAAATCGTGGTAAAGATCACCATGACTCGTTCACGTGTTGACAGTTGGTCTAAATAATCAGTGATGCGCTCAATTTGCCCATCTATACGTTGCTGTAGGTTTTCCATTTTTGTCATTATTGTATTTTCACCAATCCAATCGCGCCGTTGGCACCTGGTTGAATATTCCCTAATTCAACTTTAAAACCTTGTTGTTTTAATTGATTGGTTAGGGTTTGTAGTACTTCTGCCGAATTGGCTTTTAGCTCCATATTTAACATCGAGGCTTCATAGCTCACACGATTTGCAGAAATTTGGTTTTGCATTAGAATAGGACCAACACGGCTCAGTAAAGACAAAGCCTGTGCATTGCCCGTTTGACTCTGACGCAATTGTGATTCGAACTGGCTTTTCAGCGTTTGTTCAGTGACAGGATAGCTTTGACCAAACCAATATTTAAACTGATCAATCGCTTGTGCCGCAGTGATATTGGCCACTTTTTTGTATTGATACCAGCGAACTGCATCATAACTAAACTGAGTAATTAGAGCCGCAACCAAAACAGCTGCACATGCTTTCCAATAGCCACTCACACCCGTATTGGCTTTGGCTTTCGGCAAAACATTGAGTGGGTGTTGTTTCGGTTTTTTTATATTGGGTAATTCATAATGAAAAGATTCAATGTGATCATGCGTTACAGCGGCTTCAAGACTATGCGTCTGATCTGAACTTAGATTTGAAATCTTATAGTTCGGCTGACCAATTTGATAATCTAAGTACAAAGCCAAATCATCAACGGATTGCCCGACATATTCACCATTTCGGACCAATAAATGACCGCTGACATTTGCCAAAACATGTTGCCCAGCTTCTGGGCTTGGCAAGACCAAAAAGTCAGGTAATAACGAAATGACTTTTACAGGAATTAGCGTCAAAGCATGCTGCATCGTTTCAACTGTACTATGCGCAATCCCCATGACCGTTAATTCATCTGGACTTTGAAAATGATGCAATACTTTCATTGCATCCAAAGGCAAAATGACATATTCCTCAAGTAAATATTTTACGCCGTCTGGGCCAAGTTTTTTATATTGGTTTTTTGGAAAATTTTGCTGAATGATTTGTACATCACGACTCGGAAAGAAAACAACCGCTTCCTTTCCCGCATGTGGCTGAATTTCCTGAATCAACTGTTCAAGTGTCGATGACTGCTTCCAGAAATCCCCTTCTGACCATTGCCAAACCCCATTGGCTTCGGGCATCCATAAATACAACATTAATTTTTCTGCCGTTTTAATTGGTTTTTATGTTGATGGTATAAACGTTTTAATTTGTGTCGACAATCCTGGAGCAATGACCGCTTGTTCATAAATACGCGCTTCTGCCAAAGCATAGGGATTAAAATATTCTGAGACCAAAACACTGGCCATATGTGCCACAACGTTCATATGGCACACCACCACAATAGACTCATACGGTAAATGTGACAACCATTCCACTGCAACTTTGGCATCATCTTCCGGTTTGATGGCATTACAAATAACCACAGGCACATGTGGAAAATGTTTTTGCAAAGATGAAAGTGTTTGCTGCGCACGCAGTAGCGGACTCACCACAAAAACGTCTGGTTGAATTATATCTTTCAAATATGCTGCAGTTTCTGCCGCTTGAGTTTGTCCGCGCGCTGTTAAAGGACGCTTTTCATCATTCCCCATTACTGGCGGAGCAGCTTCGCCATGCCTAACCAATGTCAGTTGCATAAAATTCCCTATTCTATTCCGCACATTATATACAGCCAGTATGACAAAGCTATGTGTATTGCATATTAACCCGAATCGCGGATAAGAAATAAACTTGAAAATAAGAAGACTAGAGCCATCAGTTGAGTTACCACACAAAACTCACAACTCTAGTCCTAATGTTCAATAGTACCGAATTATTCTGCGTAATTGATGATTTCTTTCTTAAATTTGAAGCAACTTATTGGAACTTTCTCAAACAAAATAACCATTCTTTAAGAATCAGACGTGCTCATCTGACGATCTCAGAAATCTGCTTTATTGCCATTTGGTATAAATGTTCTTATTTCAGCAATTTCAAAGCCTTTTTCACATGGTTAAAAGAAGATAAAAGACATTTGTTTAAAAGCTTACCATGTTACCAACGGATGATTCATCTGATCAATATGCACCAATTAGCAATACATGCTTTACATGTGGCTCTGATGAAAGGTCAAAATACCCAATATTTGTGGATTGATTCAACGACTTTGCCAGTCTGTAAAAATCAACGTATTCAACGCCATAAATCATTAGCTCAAATAGCATCTCGTGGTAAAAGCTCAATGGGCTGGTTTTATGGCTGTAAGCTACATATTGCGATGAACCCATTTGGTGAAATCGCTTGTTCTGCTTTATCAAATGGGCATATAGCTGACATAAAAATGGTTGAGCAATTGGCTGACGGCTTAGAAGCAAAGCTATATGGAGATCGTGGTTATATCAGCCAGGAACTAAAAAGCAGGTTAAAAGATCAAGGTATTGATTTGATTACTTACCATCGAAAAAACATGCAATCCATCCAACTATCTGCATCAGATGAATATCACTTAAGACAACGAAATAAGATAGAAACGTTATTCAGCTTATTGAAAGGACAATACAATTTAGTGACGAGTAAAGCTCGTAGTATTCATGGATTTCTGAGTGGGATTTACGCATCGTTATGTGCATATCAACTTAATCATCAAAATAAACCAACAATTCAAATTATGGAATCATTGGCTTAAGCGGGATTCGGGTATATTAATCAGCAAACTTAAACTTGCTGATGTGGTAAGACAAATTCAACATCACTGCGATGGCCATTCTTCATCAATGACAATGCAATGTTCAGGGCCGGCGCACCTTCAAAAATCACTTCGTACAAGGCACTAGTAATTGGCATATACACACCGAGCTCTTCAGAGCGTGCGCGTACTTGCACAATGGTATTAATCCCTTCCGCAGTTTGTCCCAGTTCTTTGGTGGCTTGTTCTAAGCTTTTACCACTACCGAGTGCAAAGCCGACTTGGTAATTGCGGCTGAGCGGACTACTACAAGTTGCAAATAAATCACCGACACCAGACAGACCTAGGAATGTTAATGGGTTTGCGCCTAATTTCACTGCAAAGCGGCTCATTTCTGCTAAAGCACGTGTCAAAATCATACTCTTGGTATTTTCACCGACACCATAAGCCGCAGCCAGACCCATCGCGACTGCATAGATATTTTTCAGAGCACCGCCCAATTCCACGCCATGCACATCATCACTTGCAAATACACGGAATAATGCACTGTGCAGCGCTTGTTGAACTGCATAACGAACCAGTTCAGATTGGCTTGCAATCACAGTCCCCGCAGGTTGCCCCGCAACAATTTCCTTCGCCAAGTTTGGCCCTGAAAGCACACCATAAGGGACTTCAGGAAGTTCTTCACGAATAATATCGCTCATAAAGCTAAAGGTATTGGCTTCAATACCTTTGGTTAAAGACACCACTGCTTGTGACGTGATAAAAGGTTTGATCTGCTTTAAAACACTACGGAAAGAATGGCTCGGAATGGCCACCAAAATAATGTCACGATTACATACTGCTTTTTCTAAATCTGAAACAGCGAGCAAACCTGCTTCTAATTGAAAATCTGGCAAGTAACGTTTATTAATATGTGTTGCATTGATATCCGCAGCCACCGCCTCATCACGAATCCATATCATGGTGTCACAGCCATTACGTACTGCAGTATTAGCCATCGCAGTACCAAAACTCCCACCACCCAGCACCGTAACACGCAGTGCAGTTTTTTGATCAACTGACACAGGGCTAACAAGACTTGCAAAATCAAGTTCTGACATTGTTCTTTTATCCTAATTTCTTTACTGATCGATCTTGTTCAATCGACCTATTTTTCACTTTTATTGGTTTGCTTTATGCCAATGGCTTACAAAGTCAGCAGACTGTATTTCAGCACGCGGTGGAATTGCTTTCACTGCTGTACCGATATAAATAATGCCTGAAATCAAATCGTTTTCCGTTAAGCCTAAGGCTTGTTTAAACAATTTAGATTCAACCACCGCCCCACTACGCCACATGGTTGAAAAGCCCTGTGCTTGTAAAGAGAGCAAAAAGTTTTGTACTGCTGCGCCTGAACTTAAAATTTGTTCGAAATGCGGAACTTTGGGATGATCTTGTAATTGAGTTAAAGCCAAAACCAAGAGTGGCGCACGAAATGGATGGTGTTTCACACGTTCCAACTGCGCTTCTTCTGTTTGTCCAGTATCGGCTAAAGCATGTGAAAGCAACTCACCAAATGCTTCACGTTCAGTTTCAGGAATAATCACGAAACGCGTAGGCTTAAGACGATGATGATCTGGCGCCGTTAAAGCGGCTTGAAACGCATTTTCCAATTGCTCAGCATTCGGCGCAGGTTCAATTAAATGACCAATCGACTGACGCTGATGAATATTTTGATGAACTGTATCAACTGCTGATTTTAGAATTGACATCTATACACTGTACTTTAAAACGTTTGCTCAAGATTAGCATATTCTCAATAACTTACTCTAGAATGTTTACGTCAGACTCGGTGCTTATTTGTTAAGTCAGCTTTATTCACAGATTTACTATAAAAAAACCGCATAACTTGTACAGCAGTTCCCTGTTCTATAAGAAATTTTATGTTCAAATAAATCAAATTATTTCTAACTCGGGGCACCGCATGAAAAAATTCAACAAAACTGTTGCCATTGTTAGCACGCTAAGCGCAACTGTGCTTTTAGCTGCATGTACATCTACGCCAACAAAATCTTTAGCGATTCAAAAACCAAATAATCAATATGAAGTGACCGCCGTAGGTAAAACCAGTTTAGCGGCAAAAAATAATGCAATTGCAGCTGCAAATAGTACCTGTGGTAAAAATGCGACCCCTGTCGTGGTAGATGAAAAGCAAGAATACAACGGTGTATTAAAAGGCGTGGTCGATGAAAAGACAGGTCAAATGATTCAGGCGGCGGCTGGCGTACTTGGCACCATTACAGGAAATAGCGGCAGCATCAGCAAAGATGATGATTACCAAACTGTACTAACCTTTAGTTGCCGTGCAAACTAAAACGTTAGTTTGTGATTTAGTTTTGTCATTAACTCAAAATGAAATAGTCAACATGAAATAAAAAAGCCTGCAAATCTGCAGGCTTTTTTAGAAGCAAAAATTAGCAATAACCGTCTAAACGGGTTAAAGGTAATTTTTGACCAATAGCTTTTTCAATTTCAGGTAGTGAAAAAGCATCATCTTCAGACAAGAAACTAATACTGACACCACGTGTTCCTGCACGACCTGTACGACCGATACGGTGTACATAATCATCAGACTGTTCAGGAAGTGTAAAGTTCACGACATGAGAAACGCCATCGACATGGATACCACGACCTGCAACGTCTGTTGCAATCATGATGTTATGTTGACCATTTTTAAACTGATCAAGCATTTTCAAACGCTTATCTTGAGCGATTTCACCTGACAACATCACCACTTTATAACCGTCTTTTTTGAGATGATCATAAAGTTTACGCACTTGATCACGACGGTTGGCAAAGATCATGACCTTTTCAATTGGTTCATCTCGTAAGATGTCTTCCAATAATTTATATTTATCAGACTTCGCCACCATGTAGACACGTTGCTCAACGTCTGCATTGGTTTTCTTTTCAGGCTCAATTTCAACTGTAACGGGCTCAAACAACCACTGCTGTGCAAGATTGAGCACGTCATAACTAAACGTCGCAGAGAACATTAGTGTTTGGCGTTGTTCTTTACGTGGTGAGAAACGCACAATACGTTTAACTGAAGGAATAAAGCCCATATCTAAAAGACGGTCAGCTTCATCAATCACTAAAAATTCAATTTGATCGAGCCAAACTTCTTTTTGTTCCACAAAGTCAATTAAGCGACCTGGGGTTGCAACCATAATGTCGACAAAATTACGATTTAATAGATTTTTTTGCTTATCAAAATCTACCCCACCGAGCAAAGTCATGACATTGAGATCAGTGTATTTCACTAATTCTTTAGCATCACTTTCAATTTGCAATGCAAGCTCACGGGTTGGTGCAAGAATCAATGCACGCGGTTCACCACGATAACGCTGTTCCTTAATTGGATTATTCAACAAGTCATTGATCACACTGACCAAGAAAGCCGCAGTCTTCCCAGTACCAGTTTGAGCACGACCAATAGCGTCATGTCCAGCCAATGTAAATTTTAAAACCTTTTGCTGAATAGGCGTCATATCCTTAAAACCCAAAGCATCAATGGCTTTTTTAAGGTTCGGATGTAAATTTAAGGTTTCAAAACCTGATGACATATAGATGTGCCCTAATTGAATAATCACAAAATTGCTGAAGCATTATAAACAAAAAACGCCCCAATTTACATTGGAGCGTTTTTGAGTACATTCAGACGATTAGTCTAAAGGTTGTACTTCTTCAGCTTGGAAGCCTTTTTGACCTTTAACAACGCTGAATTCTACGCGTTGGCCGTCACGAAGTGAACGGTGGCCTTCGCCCATAATTGCGCGGAAATGAACGAATACGTCGTCGCCGCCGTTACGTTGAATAAAGCCAAAGCCTTTAGTGTCGTTGAACCATTTAACAACGCCTTGTTCACGAGCTGTCATAAGTTAATCCTTATCGTATTTAAAAAAGAAGGACCACCCGGTGTTGCAAACAGCAGACCAAACAAGGTTAAAAAAAATATTTTTATTTCTAAGCTTGTAATCATTCTGTAAAACTATCAACAAAATCCCGGTTACATCCAAATATATCAAGAGTTAAGAGGCTTCACAGCCAACAAAAATCTTAACAACGCAACGAGCTTAACACGGGTTTACCGCAATTAATAGATTTTTTTGATCTATTTTCCTTTTGAATATTCTTATTTTTTCACATCGTTTGAGTTATAAATTACAAAGGATTTTTACCTATTTTAGGTTGGGATTTGGCACTGTATTTGCTAATATTTCCATTGAAATGTAAACATGTTGGATCTGCTTCGTGAGTGACAGCCAAAATTCGCTTTTAACTGTAGATGCAATGGGTAAACCATGCCCGATGCCACTATTGATGCTCAAAAAAGCTTTAAAGAAAAGTCCAGACCAATCTTTATTGTTAAAGTCATCCGATCCGCACAGCCAACAAGATGTATCACGATACTGTCAAATACATCAGTTAAACTGTGAAATGCGCAAAATTTCAGATTCTGAGTTTCATTACTTAATTGAATCTTAAAAAGATTCAGTTAAACTAAATTGCTTCATAATTGAATAAAAGTTTACATTTCTATACCCAATTTTCCATAATTTACGGAAATATTGGATTAAGATGAATCTTAGTTATTGGGCTTACCCATTTTTAGTTCTCAAGGAGAAAACATGAGTGACAGCAGCAATCAATTGATGCCCCTGTCATTATCGGCACCTGGGGTGAATCTTGGTGCTTATATTAGTACTGTTAATCAGATTCCAATTTTATCGGCCGAACAAGAAAAAGAGCTGGCCGAGCGTTATTATTATGACCAAGATTTAGACGCAGCTAAAATGCTGGTGATGTCGCATCTTCGTTTTGTTGTACATATCGCACGTAGCTATGCAGGCTACGGCTTGCCACAAGGTGACCTGATTCAAGAAGGTAACTTGGGCTTAATGAAAGCGGTAAAACGTTTTGACCCAAACATGGGCGTACGTCTCGTATCTTTTGCTGTGCATTGGATTAAAGCAGAAATTCATGAATATGTGATTCGTAACTGGCGTATTGTCAAAATTGCGACCACTAAAGCGCAGCGTAAATTATTTTTTAATCTACGTAGCTTAAAAAAGTCATCTAAAAAATTAACTTTGGCTGAAGCACAGTCGATTGCCAATGACTTAAATGTAACACCTGAACAAGTCTTGGAAATGGAAGGCCGTTTAACCGCTTATGATGCTGCCTTTGAAGCTCAAGGTGATGACGACGATGAAGGTTCGACCCATGTCGCTCCTGCCCTTTATCTCGAAGATAACCGTTACGACCCTGCGCGTTTAGCGGAAGATGAAGACTACGAAGAACAAAGTACTTCAGCTTTACATGAAGCCATGGATCAGCTGGATGATCGTTCACGTAACATCTTACAACGTCGCTGGTTAGATGACGAAAAGTCGACACTGCATGAATTGGCGGCGGAATATAATGTATCTGCTGAACGTATTCGTCAGTTGGAAAAAAATGCGATGGAAAAAATTAAAGTCGCAATGTCTTCAAACTAAGTTGAAGACTTTTCCCAGTCATTCTAAAAAAGAGCATTTCGATGCTCTTTTTTATGTCTGAATAGTATTGAATGACAAACTACAACACAAAAACTTTGGGCATTTTTGCTTTAACCCTGCGCGCTAAATATGCTATGGTTATGCGCAAATTTTGTTAAGGTGAATGCACATGTGGATTGCCATTTCCGCACTTAACTTAGCTTTTGCTGTGATGCTTGGTGCCTTTGGTGCACACGGATTAAAAGCGCGCGCGACTGAAGCCCAATTGGCTTGGTGGCAAACTGCAACGGACTATTTCTTTTACCATGCACTAGGCTTACTTGCCCTCGCGATCTTATCCAAAGTCATTCCCCAACTTCCAATTAAAGCCAGTTTCCTACTCATACAAATTGGTATTTTCTTCTTCTGTGGTTCTTTATATGTGATGGCTCTTGGCTTACCACGCGGTCTCGGTGCCATTACCCCGATTGGTGGAGCGCTGATGATTGCTGGATGGATTATATTGGCATGGAATGCGTTGAAATACGCAAAATAATCAACAGCAGAATTGGCCTTATGCAATAGGCAAGGCTGCAAGAACGGAATCCACAAATGCAAATCTATTTAAACGGCGAAGCTACACAAACCGAATGTGTCAACCTGTTGCAATTGGTTCAACAATTACAACTGGAAGGCAAACGCTTCGCTGTTGAAAAAAATGAAATGATCATCTCGAAAAGTAAATTGGAACAAACTCCAATTGCTGAGCAAGATCATATTGAAATTATTCATGCCGTAGGTGGCGGCTAAAATGGAGCTCCCATGGAAGATACACCCCTTATCATTGGTTCACGTACATTTAATTCACGACTTTTAGTTGGTACAGGTAAGTACAAGGACTTAACGGAAACTGACCAGGCCATTCAAGCCAGTGGTGCTGAAATTGTGACCGTTGCCATTCGCCGTGTGAATATTGGTCAGCATCCAGACCAACCAAACTTGCTTTCAGTGGTTTCACCTGAAAAATATACGATCTTGCCAAATACAGCCGGTTGCTTCGATGCGAACAGTGCGGTCCGTACTTGCATGTTGGCACGAGAACTCTTAGATGGTCACAATTTGGTTAAACTTGAGGTTTTAGGGGATGAGAAAACCCTATATCCAAATATTACTGAGACTTTAAAAGCTGCACGCACGTTGATTGACGATGGCTTTGAAATCATGGTTTATACCTCAGACGACCCAATTGTGGCACAAGAACTCGAAAGCATGGGCTGTGTAGCGATTATGCCTTTAGGTAGCCTTATTGGCTCAGGTTTAGGTATTCTCAACCCACATACTATTTCGATCATTAAAGACAATGCCAAAGTGCCTGTATTGGTCGATGCGGGTGTAGGTACAGCAAGTGATGCAACGATAGCGATGGAATTGGGCTGTGATGGCGTATTAATGAATACAGCAATTGCAGCAGCTCAACACCCTGTTCTGATGGCTTCAGCGATGAAAAAAGCAGTTGAAGCCGGTCGTGAAGCGTTCCTAGCAGGACGTATGCCGCGTAAACGCATGGCAAATGCCAGTTCACCTGAAACCGGATACTTCTTTAAATAAGAACTCAATCACGGTATAAAAGAGGACTCTATAGAGTCCTTTTTTTGATTTTAAAACCTAATAACAATGAAAATATCCCATATATTTTGTACTTTTAGTCTTTGTGCCGCATCTAGTTGGCTGTCAGCCCAAGTGCCCAGCACAGCCAAATCACTTGCACCGCAAGGTTGGAACATTTTGATGGCTACGACTGGCGACCTAAACAAAGATCAAATGCCAGATGTTGCGATGATCGTGGAAAAACAAAAAGTCGATGTGGTGACCTATGATGACGATGGAAAAGTCGTTCATAACCATCCACGAAAACTCATCGTGTTTTTTAAAACCGCAAAGGGATATCAACGTATCGTTGAAAACCATAGTATCCCAGTCGCTCAGCAGCCGAATTCATGCTTACTTGATCCACTTGCTGAAGCAGAAGACATCCAAATCAGTAAAGGCAATTTACTCGTTCATTTTAGTTATTTTATGGCTTGTGGTGGCTGGGAATGGCCCCGACATAGTTACACCTTCCGTTGGCAAAATCAACGCTTTGACCTGATTGGTTTTGACTACAGTAGCTTTCACCGAGCTTCTGGTGAAGAAACATCGAAAAGCTATAATTTTTCGACCTTAAAACGTAAGGAAATTGTAGGCGGCAATATGTTTGAAGATGCCAAAACTCAAACCAAATGGTCAACCTTCAAAGCACCACAGCAACTGACGCTTAAAAATATTAACTTTGATGATTTCTATACACAGTTCGAGTACTAAGTTGAACCTGAGCAATGCCAATCTAGCAATAAACAAACCGCCAATTTCGGCGGTTTGTTTATTCAATTTCAAAACTGAATTTAAAGAACTGATGTTACGCAGTAAAATCAGAAACGTAATTTGATTCAAATAAAAGAATGATACGCGGTATCGTCATCCGTAATTGTTTGAGACAGAGCTACTTCTAATAAAAATGTTTTTGCGATACTTTGAAAAATTAGACGGTAGTGAACGAGTTTTGCGGATGACAATGGTTTTGGGTACTTTTGCCTAAACAAAAGTACCTCCAGCCGAAGGCTAAACCCTTTATTCAAACGCTAAATGTAAGACTCCGTCGAATCGGCTTAAAAATCATTTAAAAAATGCGAATTACTTTTACGGGCGAAACATCTTTTAAGGAATCAATCCTTCATCACGCATCGCAATTTGAACTGATTGGCGTTCTGCAACTTTGTTGCGTAATGCAATGATATTTTTATATGGCGTTAAATCATGTCCGATGCCATTTGACCAATTTGTCAGTACAAAGAGATAGGCATCTGCAGGGCCAAAGTTATCATCGACCAAATAGTCGTTATCCGATTCACCAATTGCTTTATCGATATATGTCAATAAACGATCAATTTCTGCATAAGCTTTTTCTTTAGCGTCTGAATCTAGTGGAGCACCAAAGAATACGGCATAAGCATCATGTAATTCTGAGTTCAAATAGCCAAGCCATTCTAAAACTTTGGCACGACCTAAACCTGATGGCGGAATCAAGTCTTGTTTTGGATCATGCTGTGCAAGAAACGGTAAAATGGCCACGTTCTCGGTCAGGATCAAACCTGGGTTAATTTCTAATGCAGGTACATAACCTTTTGGGTTGATCTCGTAATAATCCACCCCTTTTTCTGTTTTATGGTTTTTTAGGTCAACACGGACCAAATCAAAATCGACATTAATTTCATTTAAAATTATATGTGATGCTAATGAACATGCACCTGGAGAATAATAAAGCTTCATATCTGATCCTTGTTATGTACTATTCAATGTTTTAAATCTCTTCTGTCAAACTTTCAAGTGATCAAACCTGTAAATTGCAAAAAAGCGTAAATGCTGAAACACATATACTCATTGACTATTGTCCATAATCAAGAAGATTTCAAGTCAATCTGTTATGCATTTTTATACTCAGTTGTTTTAACATAGCCGCGTTTAAGATTTGATGAAAAGTTACCGTGTTACAACTTAAAAAAGAACAATGGTTTTCCAATATTCGTACCGATGTGCTTGCAGGCTTGGTGGTTGGACTGGCGCTAATTCCAGAATCGATCGCCTTTTCAGCCATCGCTGGGGTTGATCCGCAGGTTGGTTTGTACGCTTCGTTTTGTATCGCCGTCACCATTGCCTTTTTTGGTGGTCGTACAGCAATGATTTCAGCTGCTACGGGTGCGATGGCCTTACTTATGATCACTTTGGTCAAAGATCATGGTTTGCAATACCTTTTGGCTGCCACGGTTTTGACTGGTGTGATTCAGATCATTGCTGGCTATTTTAAAGTCGCAAAACTTATGCGCTTCGTCTCGCAGTCAGTGGTGTATGGTTTTTTAAATGCACTCGCGATTTTGATTTTTGTCGCACAGCTACCTGAAATGTCAAAGATGGATAGTTGGGGCTATGTCTTTATGCTTTTAGGGCTTGCGATTATTTATCTTTTTCCATATCTACCTAAAATTGGCAAAGCCATTCCATCACCGCTGATTTGCATTATTGTCCTCAGTGGCTTGGCATTATTTTTAGGTGCTGACCTGCGTACTGTGAGTGATTTGGGTAAGTTTCCAGAGACTTTACCTATTTTCTTGATTCCTGAAATTCCTTTCAATCTTGAAACCCTCACGATTATTTTTCCCTATTCCATTACCCTAGCAACAGTTGGCCTATTAGAAACCATGATGACCACGACAGTGATCAATGAAGTCACTGGAACTGAAGGTGATCGTCATCAGGAATGTTGTGGTCAAGGGATTGCTAATATTGTCAGTGGCTTTATGGGCGGCATGGCAGGTTGCGCCATGATTGGGCAGTCGATTATTAATGTCAGCTCAGGTGCGCGAACTCGCCTCTCCACTTTGGTTGCAGGTATATTTTTGTTGTGTTTGGTGGTGTTCTTAAAAGACTGGCTGGCTTATGTCCCAATGGCTGCCTTAGTCGCGATTATGGTCATGGTGTCGTTTACCACTTTCCAATGGAATTCAGTCAAGCAATTTTCAAAGCATCCAATGTCTTTTAATGTCGTGATGATTACTGTGGTGATCGTGGTGCTTGCAACACATAACTTGGCGCTTGGCGTATTGGTTGGTGTGCTCCTCTCTGCGTTGTTTATTATCAATCAATTAGAAAGTTCGGTAAAAGTCATATCAGAACTTAAAGACAACGTCCGTAGTTACACGGTCTATGGACAAATTTTCTTTAGTAGCTCTGAGAGTTTTTATCAATTTTTTGATTTTCAGGAGAGGGTTAGTCATGTGCGAATTGATCTGAGTCATGCCCATATTTGGGATATTACCTCAGTCAATATTTTAAAAAATGTCGTGCAAAAATTTGAGTCAAGACAGATTCAAGTAGAGGTTTTTGGCTTAAATGAAGCAAGTAGCACTTTACTTGACCGTGTCAGTGACTAATGGATTTTTGAATATTCACTTTGAATCAAATCAATTTTCAATAAAGTGTGACCTATTGAAACCCTATGCAGGATGTATATAGCAAAGGGTTTCAAAGATCGAAGCTCTGATGTGTAATGACATTACATATAATACTAAGCCTATAAAAAAGAGAAAAATTCACCATTCATTCGATTTAACTGTATAATTCATCTCATAAAATTATAACTATTAAAAATAAAACAAAGATTTGATGTGACTTTCTATATATTTTTTTAAATTGTGGATACACAAAATTGGGGGAATTTTGATGGTTTGGTTTTGGTCACGACACTGCATTCAAGCAAATCGGCTGCTGGTCTTAGCGAGTCTATTTTGCCTGCTATGTTGTATCGCTATACCCAGTTTTGCCAATGCCACCCCACAGATCTCAAGCAGTCATTGTCCTGTTGAAATTACCCATATTGCCACAGCTAAAAGCGCTGTCGAGCAAGAGCGCCCACGTACAGGTTGGCAAAATCTGCAAAAGCTTCCAGACACTTGGAATAAACGTTGGCCGGATTATCATGGTATCGCTTGGTACAAAATCCAATTTAAGTTGAACTGTGACCTCCATCAGTTAAATCAACCCATTGCTATCGCTATACAAGGCATCACCCAAAGTGGTCGGGTTTACATTAACGATGCCCTACTTTGGCAAGATTACATTTCAGCAGAACATTTTTCGCGAAGCCAACATCAACCTAGACTATTGAACTTGCCTAGCTCAAGTTTAAAGCAAGGTGTAAATACCATTTGGGTGCAAGTGTATGGTTCGGTGACCCAAAAATCAGGACTCAGTTCAGTTCAAATTGGGGATTACCAGCAAGTCTATGACACCTTTAAAATTTGGTTACTCGAACAACGACAATTAGTCGAACTGAATACGATGATTAATTTCGTCGTGGCCGTGTTCTTTTTTTTAGCATGGCTCGCCAATCGTAATGAAAGAGCTTACTTATGGTTAACCATTACAGGCATGGCTTGGGTATTTTATAGCCTGTGTATTATTTTTAATGGGCCAATTGCATTACTAACCACCGTACAGGTCGATCGTCTACAAAATATTATTTTCTGTTTTTATACGGTTTTTGGCTGTATTGGTGCGTGGTATTTTGCAAACCACCCCTTCCCAAAAATTCAAAAGCTGTTATTAAGCCTTGCCACTATCGCAGCGATCTGTATTGGTTTTGCACCAGAGGCTTATTTAAAGACCGTCATCCAAATTTGTTTTAGCTTCTTTGTTTTAGTCTTTGTGGCCAAATGTATTAGCTACCCGTACTTGGCGTATAAAGCCAAAATGGCCGAAACCTATTTGCTTGCAACGCTGTATCTGATTTATTTACCGATTGCAGTACATGATGCGCACTTTATGATGACCATGGAAGGCCATGCGCTCTCACCATATACTGGCCCACTAACGACCCTCGTTTTGGGTGGCGTACTGGCTTTGCGTTTAGCTCGACACACCCGTCAAATTGAACGTTTTAATAAGACCTTAACTGAAAATGTACAACGTGCAGAACTGAAACTTGCTACCTCACTCGGTCAACAACATCAACTCGCACTTGAAAATGCACGACTTCAAGAACGAATTCATTTATCTCATGACTTGCATGATGGTTTAGGCGGATCTATTGTCCGTTCAATTTTACTGTTAGAACAAAATGACAAAATTGAAAAACCACAAATCATGTCGATGCTTAAACTGTTCCGAAATGATTTAAGACAAGTTATCGATTCGGGTTCAAGTATAGGGACGAAAGTTCCAGACACCCCGATCGAATGGGCGGCGCCGATTCGCCATCGCTTTGTACAGCTCTTTGAAGAATTAGACATGAGCTCGAGCTGGAAATTTGCTGCCGAATGGATTCACTCACCCTCTGCGACCCAATGTCTCAATTTGACTCGTGTCGCAGAAGAAACCCTGACCAATATTTTAAAGCACAGTCAAGCAAGCAAAGTTCAGGTCAGTTTGTGCGAAACAGAGACTCAGCTGATCTTACGTATTGAAGATAACGGTATCGGCTTCAACCCTGACGAAGTTGAGCAAGGCCTACATGTCGGCCTTCACAGTATGCAAACGCGAATCCATCGTATTGGTGGTGAATTTAAAATACAGTCACAGCCGGGTTGTACCGTGCTTGAGGCCATTTTGCCGTTTAAGCTTGACGGTGCTGATAATGAAGATCTTGACGATAAAAACGCCTAGCTTAATGTTATTTCATCACTTTTGAGCTGAGCATTTGACTGCTCATTGCAAATGCTCAGCACGGCTTCAGTCGGTGAGATTGAGCAAAAAGCGGATTTATTCACGGTAAAAAATTTGACTTGTGCATCTCAGGACTTAAAATACCGCATTCGAATTTTTTACATTTGCCAAAGTTATGTCGAACGATCAATTAGACCAGCACGCAGTAGATCTGGATAACCTAAACGAACACCGTGAAATCGTGACGTTTATGCGCCGCTCTGCGCCACTTAATACTTCGCAACGTACTGCGCTGGAACAATATGGTCATCTAATTTTGGAATACCCCGTTGGTGATTTGCGTCAGCATTTTGAACACCCTGAACGCCCATTAACTGTAGAGATCGGTTTTGGTATGGGTCGCTCTTTGGTGCTAATGGCAAAAGCAAACCCAGAGCGAAACTTTGTCGGCATTGAAGTGCATGTTCCGGGTATCGCTCAATGTGTTTATGAAGCAGGTCTTGCAGGTTTAACTAACCTTCGAGTATTGGATGCTGATGCCATCCAAGTGCTACGTGAAATGCCAGATAACAGTATTAATACTGTGCAATTATACTTCCCAGATCCATGGCAGAAGAAACGTCATTTCAAACGTCGTTTTGTATCTCATGACCGTATGCCATTGGTTGAAGAAAAATTAGAAATCGGCGGCACATTCCACTCAGCAACTGACTGGGAACCGTATGCTGAATGGATGATCGAAGTTCTTGAAGAACGTCCACGTCTTGAAAACCTTGCGGGTAAAGGCAATAGCTACCCTCGTCCAGACTGGCGTCCACAAACTAAATTTGAACGTCGCGGAATTGAAGCAGGCCATAAAATTAATGACTTCATCTTCAAAAAAGTAAACTAATTTTTGAATGAAATAAAAAACCACCGTTAGCGGTGGTTTTTTATTGCTGTTTTTGATCTGAGATTTATCTGTGTTGTATCAAATCACATAAAAACGAATAACCACTAGGCTACTTGCGCTTGGAGCTGACTTTGTCGAATCATATCCACGGCTTTTTCAGCAATCATCACTGTCGGCGCATTGGTATTGCCATTCACCACAGAAGGCATAATAGAGGCATCGACGACACGAAGGTTTTGAATCCCGTAGACTTTTAATTCAGGGTCAACCACAGACATCTCATCCACGCCCATCTTACAACTACCGACAGGGTGATAAACCGTATCCACACGCTGACGTAAGATTGCACGTATATCATCATTTGTTTTGACCAGTGAGGTAAATAAATCTTGCTGATAATGACTCGATAAAGACGGAGACATCATTAATTGCTGCGTCAACTTAAAGCCTTGTACCAAATCTTCTAAATCCTGCTCATTCCCTAAAAAGTTTGGATCAATCAATAATGGATCATTTACACTGGAACCACTCAATTTGATCGTACCGCGACTTCTTGGATTGAGCAGACACACATGACAAGACAAACCATGGCTTGCGTGAAATTTCCGTGCATGATCATCTACTAACGCGACGACAAAGTGTAATTGCAAATTTGGTATCGCTAAATCGGGTGAAGACTTTAGAAAACCACCACATTCTGCAAAATTTGAAGCAATCATGCCCCGTCGCTCCTTACGATAACGACTGATCTGCTTAAACATATCAATTGAGCCTGGTAAGGACACCCCAAATGTGCCTTGATATTCTTTGACTTTATAACCAAAAATGAAATCGGGATGATCGTGGAAGTTCTTTCCTACACCCGGTAAATGGTGCTTCAATTCAATGCCATGCGCTTGTAGCTCGGCCTGATCTCCCACTCCAGACAACATTAAAATCTGCGGTGACTGCATCGCTCCGGCACTGAGCAAGACTTCACGTCTGGCTTTTAGGTGTTTCATTTGCCCTGCATGTTGTACTTCTACACCAGTCGCAACTTGATGCTCTATGGTAATTTTATGCGTTGTTGCTTTGGTTAATACAGTTAAATTTGGCCGATCTAAATGTGGAAATAAGTACGCACGTGCCACACTACAACGCTCTCCATTGATATGCGTTACCTGATAAACCCCTAAGCCTTCTTGTTCTGCGCCATTAAAATCATCGAGGACTTTATGGCCTTGTGCACGAGCCGCTTCGGTATAGCGTTGATGGAAAATATTGTCACTTTGTACATCTGTGACGGATAGAGGGCCGTCATTTCCGTGGAATTCATTGTGTATTCGGTTGTTATTTTCTGAGCGAATAAAATATGGCAAGACCTCGTCGTATGACCAACCAGTATTGCCCTGTACCGCCCATTGATCATAATCATTTTTATGACCACGAATATAAATCATGGCATTAATACTAGATGAACCGCCTAGGCATTTTCCACGTGGTTGATAGCTTTTACGACCATTCAAGCCAGCTTGTGGCACAGTTTCAAAAGCCCAATTATTGATCTTGGTCGGCAAGCTCACCACGCATGCAGCTGGAATATTGACCGTCCACTGATCACCTTGTCCACCTGCTTCTAGCAAGCACACAGATATATTCGGATCTTCACTGAGTCGTGCAGCCAGTACGCAACCCGCACTTCCGCCACCAATCACAATATAATCAAATTCCATTTTTGACATTATTTTCATCCAATTGATTCTTTTTATAAATGCACAATAAGTGATTTAACGCTGACTGAAAAGTTTCTTTTTTAAAAAAATGAACACGCTACCGTGCAAGAAGGATGAAACTGATGATCGAAATTTTGTTTCATGCTTCACTCTTGCAAGGTGGCATCAATATCTGTCAAATTGATCGATGAACTTCATACGCCCAATCGTGGACTCTATTATTTTTTTCAATTAATCGACGTTTTAAAAGCACTGTAAGCTGCATAGCTAAAGATTTGGCTGAAACAATGGATTTGATCAAAGCCTATTTCCGTTAGTAAATTTTGATAGTGCTGCTGGCTAATCAGTTCAAAATCATCCTCTAAACGCTGCATCATTTTTGTCGCTTGTACAGCAGATAAACCTTGCATTTGGCAAAATTCAGGTAGGACACGCTGCTCAAAATTCGAATGAGTTTGCATCAAGTCAAAACTTACAAAAATGCCCTGCGGTTTAAGCAATTCAAAAGCTTTTGCTAAAAAGTTAGTTTTCTCTGACAACAGAATGAAATGCGTCACCAAGATACTCAGCGCCGCATCAAAACAACTCGCCTGCTCAAAAGTAGTGTGACTGCCCAAAACAAATTTGACGCGATGCAACTGTCCAGCAGCTTCAACACTTTGCCGTGTTTGATTCAGCATATTTTCAGATAATTCTGTAACGGTAAATGACCATGTTGGATTCAAGGCCATGAGATAGCCCAATTCATAGCCCGTCCCACATCCAATAATCAGTACATGGGCATCTTCAGCGACATAGCAATTTAACACCGCCTGAATCTGTTGATGGACAAGTTCATAACCGGGAATTAATTTACGTATATGTGCATCATAACTTTCGACCACTTGTGGGCTATTAAAATCTTTTGCCATGTAACATCCTGATTGACATGTATTTCTATGCTAATAAATATTCATTGTTCTTTATAGATTGTTTATTTCTGATGATGCTCAAAAATCTGCTGACTCAGCATTTCATAGACCACTTTCAGATCGACTTGATCAGCTTGCTCAAGCATATTGGCGTGCATCTGCATGATATTTTGATCCCCACGCATTGCAGGGCCTGTTTGCATGTTACGCGGTTCAGCCTGAGTCGCTTTATTGGCTGTCTCTAAAATCAATGGATAAAGCAAGCTAAAATCGACGTATTTTGCATCGACAACCTGCTTTGCCATGTCATAACAATAATTACTAAAATTACATGCGAACACCGCAGCAAGATGCAGACTTAAACGTTGTGCCGAATCATATTGATAAACCCTTTGACTCATGCTGTTTGCTAAATCTGTTAGTGTCCTCAAATCTTTAGAATCCGCAGCTTCTACAAAGATCGGTGTAGACGTCCAGTCCACATCTCGATCTAAACTAAAGGTTTGTAAAGGATAAAACACCCCTGCTCGCAAATGCTGCTGGGTCAGTACCGTGATATTGGTGCTACCTGAAGTATGCACGATCAAAACCTGTGGCAGATAGGCTGTAACTTGCTGAATAACGGTTGCAATCGATTGGTCGCTCACCGCAATGATCAAAAGATCAATCTCAGCATTCAACTTTGTCGGGGTATCAACGGCTTTTGCACCTACACTTGCTGCAAGTTTTTCTGCCTTTTCAAGATTTCGCGCATAAACTTGCACAATGTGATGTTGTGGATGAAGTACTTTGAGCAAATGATGTGCAACACGACCTGCACCCACAATACTGATTCGCATATAGTTTTAACTCATTTTCGATGGCTACAGCATGTCAGGAAAATATCGGACGTGCAAATCGAGTTGTATCGATAGAATGATTTATTTTCAATTCTTCACATTAGTTTCGCTCAGATAAGCACAAAAAAAGGGATGCGTTTCATCCCTTTTGCTAGACGTCAATCTAAGTCTAATGCATATCATATCGCTTTCAATCTAGACAATATTCGATATGCACTTTAGCTTTTACGATTTACCAATGATTTGATTCAGAGTCTGTAGGTATTGTTCTGCGTCACGGCGCGCATTGAATTTCTTTTCAAATACACCTGTGTTTTGCACACTGTTCGGTGTGTATTCTACCGAAACAACAAAGGTATCAAGCAAATCTCTATTAATCCGAATTGCAATAATATGATGTGAGTTTAAATAAAAACCATCATCAACCTTAACTAACATGACTCGCCTCAAAAATCTTGCATAATGAAATAGATAAAAATATCTAAACATTCATAAACTTGGATGCCTTACCGCATACAGTTATAAATAGGATAAACCGAAATCATTGTAACGCCATTATGTGATTTGTGTTGCAATTATTATGTGATTTAAATGAATAATTAGAGAAAATCATTCAGTTCCAGTCATCTAAACATGATTGATTTTCAATCCTAGCTAAAGATTGGATAAAAAGACTGGATATAAAAAAGCCTGCTGCCATAGCCATGGCAATAGGCTCATTTCAGTACGACTGATTTAACTCAAATCAATCGTACAATGTGGTTGAACGATTAAACACTCAACATACTGTTTAATGTTTCTGACACATTCTTCGATTTCACAACAGGTTTAAGTGCTTCAAGTTTTGCTTTGACTTCACTACGCTGCGGTTCTGCCAAAGTGTACCAACGGGACAAAATTTGCAGTAAACGTGAACCGACAATTGGATTTTTCTCATCAAGGAATTTAGCTAATTCAACAATATGCTGCACACCAAAGCTCCATGTGTTGACAGGATTGCTATTCAGGCCACCAGTAACCGCACGAATACGGTTCGGTACTTTCAAGTCATAATCAGGATGAGCAGTCAGTGCCTTAATGGTTTCCGCAGTTGCTTTCGGATGTGCCGCTTGCAACATAAACCATTGGTCCATCGACAAAGCTTCATTTTTAAAGCGTGTATAAAAGGTTTCTAAAGCTTGCTGTGCTTGTGGTGCATCATTCCAAACCAATACTTTTAAAGCACCAAGACGTTCAGACATATTGCCTGTTGAGCTGAATTGTTCATAAGCCAATTCAAATACAGATGCATCGCCTTGACGTGCCATCATGCTCAACATGATGTTTTTCAATGCACGAACGCCCATAGCTTGTGAAAACTCTTTCTGCGCATCTGGGTCTAAAGTTGCATAAGTCTCTTTAAAGAAAGCACCTAACTCACGTGCCACACGACTTAAAAGTGCTTCACGCTGTTCCTGCACTTTGGCAGGACTGTAGTCGGTATCAATACGGCTACCTAAATAACCCTCTGTCGGTACATCGAATAAACGTGAAGCAAGTAATGGATCACGCTCAACCAATGCCGGTAATGTATTTTGAATGGCTTGAACATAGATGTCGGCATCATGGCCATTTAACAAAATACGTTCTAACAAGGTTTGGCTTGCTTGCCATTGGTTAAAACCATTCGGCTCGTACTGCATAAGGAATGCAAGCTCTTCATCTGAATAGTTAAATTCAAGATTAACAGGTGCAGACAAGTTACGCAGTAAAGACACAACAGGCTGGTTTTTTACACCGCTAAATGTAATTGTTGCAGTATCGGTATCAAATAAATACACGCCATCTTTGATGCCATTTTCAACCAATGCATCTGAGCTGAGAAGTAACTGTTCACCACTCGTGGCATCAAACAATGCCAAAGCCACAGGAATAGGCACAGCTTTTAAATTTGGATATTTCGGATGCGCTTTTAAGCTTTGTTTCAAGCTTAAAGTATAGGTTTGATTTGCAGCATCGTACTCACCTTTTGCTTCAAGTTTTGGTGTGCCCGGTTGGTTATACCAAATCAAGAAACTCGATAAATCTACACCTGAACCTGCTGTCAGTGCTGCCACCCAATCTTCAACAGTCACGGCTTGACCATCGTGGCGTTTGAAATATTCGTCAGTACCTGCACGGAATTTTTCTTTGCCCAGGAGTGTCGCCATCATGCGGTTAATTTCCGCACCTTTTTCATACACAGTTGCGGTATAAAAGTTATTAATTTCAACAAAATGATCTGGACGCGGTGGATGTGAAAGCGGGCCTGAATCTTCTGGGAACTGATGAGCTTTTAACACAGCAACGTCATCGATCCGTTGTACCGCAGCAGATTGTAAATCTTCTGAGAACGACTGATCACGGAATACCGTCAAACCTTCTTTTAAACAAAGTTGGAACCAATCACGACATGTAATACGGTTACCTGTCCAGTTATGGAAGTATTCATGTGCAATCACAGACTGAACACGCATGATCGCTGCATCTGTGGTGTATTCTTCATCAGCAAGCACACAAGAGGTGTTGAAAATATTCAAACCTTTGTTTTCCATTGCACCCATGTTAAATGCACTGGTTGCCACGATCATATAATTGTCTAAATCATAAGGACGACCATAATGTTCTTCGTCCCAACGCATCGAATGTTTTAAAGCTTCCATGGCAATATGACATTTTGGAATGTCTTTTTCTTCTGCATAGATTTCTAAAGCAACATTACGACCTTCAGACGTCACATAAGTGTCTTTAAGTACTGCCAAATCACCAATCACACAAGCAAATAGATACGATGGTTTTTTGGTTGGATCTTGCCAAACGGTATAATGACGACCTTCACCGGTTTCACCCGCTTCAATCAAATTACCATTGGCAAGTAATACAGGGAATTTTTTATCCGCTTCGACACGTGTGGTAAATACCGATAGCACATCAGGACGGTCAGGATAATAGGTAATTTTACGGAAGCCTTCAGGCTCGTTTTGAGTAACGAATAAATCGCCTGCCGCTTGGTATAAACCTTCGAGTTGAGTATTGCTTTCAGGATGAATCACGACTTCAGTTTCAATGACAGCTTGGTCAGGTGCATTTGAAATCACCAGTTGTTCTGCATCTACAACATAGGCATCTGCTGGCAAAACTTGACCATTTAAGCGAATTGATTTGAGTTCCAAATCACGACCCAATAACACCAAATCCCCTGCCGTTTGACGCTGCATCACTAATTTTGCATTTACATTGGTATGGTCATCAAAGACTTGAATATCAAGATCGATACTATCTACGACAAATGATGGTTTTTGATAATCTTTTAAATAAACAGTTTGGTCTGCTTCGACCACTGGATTTGCCGCAATGTTCATATCTCGTCCTATTCCTTAGTTATTGCTTCATCAGCTTTTTGAACACATTGTGAATGACTTGATCATACGACAAGATGCATAAGCTGTCTTCGCATTTACAATGATTTATATATGGGCTCAGCGCATGTTGTTTTCAATCATCTTTATAGAATAATTTAAAGGCTGGCACATATTTTCGCCATGTTTAAGCAAAATAAATGCCTGAGTTGAGCACAGCTACTGCAATATGGAAATTATTTATCTACATCAAATAAATAAAGTACCTAGATACTAGAAAGAGAAAGTACAGGTGCTTTATATACTTCTGTAACTTCAAATTATTGCGCTCAAACTTTCCTGCTTAAGACTTAGAGGATTATTGATTTTCGAAAATTAAATCGAGCGCGCTGTCATAGTCTGCAGCAAAGTAAAATTGAAATGCCGTGACTTTTGAGGTGAGGAATTGCTGAATTTCTTCCGTCGCACCCGCCACATAAATTTTAGATACTTGATGTTGCTGCGCCAGGCCAAGTAACTCGATCGTCTTTTCCAGTGTTTGATCATGCCCAATAATCAGCGCACCAACCGTACCCTGTGGCTGCTTATATAATTGCATACGGGTGATATTGCTGTTTTTAAGTGCGTCTGACATATGTATTCCATACAAAGAAAGGATAAAAAAAGATCAAAACCTTTAGAAATCCAGCTGAATCATGCTGTGTATCAAGTTCAGTAGATTCCGCTTGGTTTCAATCCTAGAAGCCTAGATCATTAAAAATTATAAGCTCAATATATACAAATATACTTTTCAAATCCAATCGCTTAGGTGATTCCTTCCAAAAAGCACCTTAGTACGTAATTCATATCAATCTTCTAATTTGTATTTGATTGCATACTTCTGTTTAAACGATGCACCAAGATGTTTCTTTTTCAACAGTTTAAGCATTTTGAGAATTCATTAGACATAGCCATACGCATCAATATTATTTTGTTACTTTTAAATTAATAATTTATTTTCAATATCTTAGTAAATAATTATAAAGTTTATCTGCTTTAAAATGTCTACTCAAAACATTTGAGCATGCGTTTTGCATCTACTTAATTGCCAAAAGCAAAATCATCAGGCTAAAACAAAAAGAGGTGCATTATGTTTATTAAAGAACACATCATCCGTATTGAAAATATGAAGACCCTGCAAGCGCTTGATGCTGCAAATATCGACCATCAAGTAATTGCAATGTTTATGACTTGCGAAGGGATTCCGCTCAAAGCCTTTGAGGTCAGTTCATTACTTAACTCATATAGTGCATTAGGCACTAAAAAAGTCGCGTCTAAAAAAGTGCAAGCCTTAATACAAGCCAAACAACTTGGAGAGGAGGACGAATCGATCCCATGCCCAGCCGCCTATTAATAATCCATTCTGACTAAAAGCTGCATCATCACTATGCAGCTTTTTTTATATGTCGACTTCTCGCCTGAGCTGCCGCAACTCAAATTGCAACCCCGTCTTTAAACAGAGATGTGTATAATCAATTTAATCTTTCAAGAAACGCTGGAAACATGTTCAATATTCTACGCAAACAAATGGATGAAAGTACGCAATGCCCGTTGTGTCGTGCATCTATGTATTGGGTAGATGCTGAAAAATTAGATGAGCAAGAATTTAATTTTTATCAGTGTAGCCACTGTCATCATCAAATATTTCCAGAACAGCAATACAACTGTCATTGTGAAAACTGTCAGGCTGCGCGAAAAAAACTCCTGAAAGAAACCCGTTTACAAGAACAGCGTAAACTTAAAAATAAAGATATCGTTGAGCGTGAATTAAGTGAACTGAGTTTTTTACAGAAACTCTTTTTGCTGGCTTTATTGGATAATCATGTCCAAGAACATACGGCACATCAAGAATTTATCGACTGGGATACGATTAAATATCACAACATCAGCCCGAATTATCTCTTTCAACAGTCGCTCAAAAAGCATCTCGTACATGAGCAAATTTTGATTGTGAAAGATGATGCATTGCAAGCTGAGCAGTATTATATCAATGTCCGTCTGGATGGCTATTCGGAGCCCAGTCTTTTTAGCGTAGCGCAGCAACTCCGTCATTGGTTTTATGAAAATTTAGCCTTGGGTGTTCCCTTTAAAAGTGCTGACGAAGTGAAAGAATGCTTGTATCTCCTACTTTTTCAAGAAATTGTGCAATTCATGCAGTTTTACTGTAAGACATGGGGTATTCAAATTGCAGGGAATAAAAGCTTTCAAGTGTTCTGTTATCGCCTACTCGACCATCTAGCGGTTGGGCAGATTTATTATATGATTCAGTCAGCACTCGAATACCTACATAAACAAAAAGCCCTGCAAGTCCGTAATGAAAATTTCATTAACACCAATCTGTTAAAAAAGACCTTACAGCAATATCGTGAACGTGGCTTACAGGAAAAATGGGAAACCTTTACTCTACCTCGTCCGCCACAACTCCCCTTTAATAAAATGAGTGAAATTTTGCTCTTTCACTTTTTAGGACTCGATGAAAGTATCTTTGTGCAACCGATACGCCATGCTTGGAAAAAAATCGAACCTCGCTTAAATTTTTATTCCACAAAGCGCTGCATGTACTGTGGTTCACAAGAGCTCTCTGTCGATTATGATGCCGCAGATTATGTGACCCTGTTCTGCCGTAATTGTAAACATCAAGACCATTACTTCACCCGCTAAGGGAGAAACCGATGAATCAATCTGAAAATTTTGAAACGACCATGAACAGTGAATTGACTGACTTAAATAGCCCGCTTTTGCAAAGCGTCATTAATGCGTGGATTGAACTTCAATCCAAACAACCTTTGGTGCACATCATCACCAATGCAGTTGCGAGCAATTACGTCGCCAATGTCCTTTTGGCTGCGGGTGCTTCTCCTGCAATGATTGACAATCCCTTTGAAGCCGAAAGCTTTGCCTCAATTGCCAGTGCCTTGAATATCAATTTAGGCACGCCAACGTCTGAACAAATGCAGGCCATGCAAATTGCTGCACAAACAGCACAAAATTTAAATAAACCTTGGGTGCTTGACCCTGTCGGTTATGGCCCCGTTTTGCCGTGGCGATCTGAAATGGTTGACCAATTACTCCAGTACAAGCCAAGCATAATCCGTGGCAACGCATCAGAAATCAGTGGTCTTGCAGGTAATCAAGGTGAGTCACGCGGTGTCGATAGCACGCTCAATAGTGCAGAAATTTACTTAAATGCTGCACCCTTATTAGAACACTGTGAATGTGTGGCAATTTCAGGCGAATCGGATTTCATCTTATCGAAAGAAATGAATGCGGTGATACAGATTAATGGTGGATCTTACTTACAACCCAAAGTGACGGCTTCTGGCTGCGCTTTAGGTGCGTTAACAGCGGCTTATTGCGCCGTGAGTGAAACGCTAACTGCTGGCACGGTCGCAGCACATTTGCACTTTGCGATTGCGGGTCAAAAAGCCTATGAAATTAGCTCAAGTGTCGGCAGTTTTAATGTTGCATTTTTAGATGAAATTTATAATCTCAATGAAGATGATTTCAATCAACTTGCCAACATGCAAATTTATGCACTATGAAGCTATGATAGCTTGAGAAAACAAAAACAGCTTGAGTATAGGACTCAAGCTGTTCAGGGATTCATACTGTTTTGTACTAATTAATATGCGAAAAAATTTACTGTGCCGTACTATCACTTGCAGCATTGGCATCAAACATTTCTGAATCTTCGATCATTTCTGTTGGATTACTCAAAATCATGTCGAGGTCATAGTCCCCCGCATAAACAATATTTTTGATTTTTGAACAGTCTCCACCACTCATTTCATAATTTAATACTTTGGCTTCATCACCAATTTTAAACTCAGCACGAACGACGTTTTTATTTTCATCAAAACTCAGTTTAGGCTGAACACCTTTTTTCGAATCTTGCTGCGGATCTTGGCTATCCGTGAAAATATCAAAATCCACATTACACGCTTGTTGCGACTGCTTACAGTTAATTTCTGCTTGCATACGTTCCGCTAACGATGGCTCAAAATAGGCAGTAAGTTGATCTTTACTCAAAGCATGCAATTTCAACTCTTGATCATAAATTTGTTTGACCAGTTTTTCGGGGGCAACACATTTCTGCGATTGCTCCTGTACTTTTTGCTCTGCTGGCTGACAAGCCGTTAAAAAGATCGCCGCGCCGAAACCGAATAATCGATATATCGTCATTTGTCGCATAACACATCCATGTCCATCATTAAACTGCCCGCCCAACTGCCAGATTCATACTTGCTTCAAAAATAGTTGAAACATTTAATTTACAAATACACATTAAACCCATGCCATCAAAATAATCTGGCACGTGCTGCATAAAAAATTGACCATGTTCATCAGATTTTTTCCGTAGCCGAACCAATTGCTCAGGCGTCACCTTCGGTAAATCACAACGATGAACAAAAATATCCTCAGCGCGATGCTGCACATCATGCTGACGGATTTTATAACTATTTAAAACATCCGCATACTCAGTGGGCATCGGGACACCATGCCTTGGATAAAACTTAACAGAGCGCGAGGCAAATAATGTATATACCTTTGGTTGTGCCAATGTAGCCACAAACCACATAGGAATCGCTGGAAATCGAATCTGATGCTGCATCGCCACTTTAATCGCCGAATTTAAGGTCAGGTTTTTCCGACGATAATCAACCAATACCCCAGCTCGTGAATTAAAAATAAAAATCGGCCGATTGCGATGCATAATTTTTAATATACGCACAATGTTTTGCCCGATCAGTTTATCCTGCTCAAAATACTGAATAATTGGTAATGCAACAATATCGGGGTCATGCATGTATTGATAGAGTTGCTCAATTTTCGAAGTCGGGAAAATACATTGATCAAACTCCCAGAGCCGTTGAAACAACTCATGTTTTTCTTCAGTCGTGAGTTTGCAAAAATCAATGATATTCTCAGTGATCGCCATACCAACACCCATTTTTTTAATGGATTAACTTTGAATTTCTTCAAAGTACCTAGTTATAAAGTTTTCCGAAGCGGTATTAAATGAAATAAAATTATTCATAGATCATCTATGATGATTAAAACCCCGAGTTAAATTGAATCACTATTTAACCTCATGCTTTTTTAAAACCAACCATATCAATATTTTTTACTTTTGAACCGTTTTAGCCCTCTAAAAGCTCAAAAGATGCAGCGTTTTTTGACTGTTACATCATGTAAATATAATACGTTTTAACATCGTGAATTACAGCCCCCTTGGATAGGATTTCTTATACTTTCTAGTCATACAAAATAGACAGCTTCGAAAAGCTGTCTTTGAGTTATTTTAAAATTTAAGCATTAAGCTTGGTAATAGATATCAACCGTTTTAATGCGGTTTTCATCCATTGCCGTAACTTTAAATTGGATGCCTTTAAAATCAACTACAGTCCCGACTTCAACATTGCCGTGGGTCTGATCTAAAATAAGACCTGAAACACTGATATAACCATCATCTTCTTCGATCAAATCCAGCATTTCCAATTCAAGTTCTAACTGATACAGATCGAGCATGCCTGAAGCTTTCCAATATGCATCATCGATTTTAATCAAATCTAGTTGTTCATCAGCATCAGGGAATTCACCAGCAATCGCTTCAAACACATCGAGTGGTGAAATCAGACCTTGTACCGCACCAAACTCATCCGTAACCAATACCAAAGAGCCTTTAGAGGTACGCAAGGTATTAATCGCATCAATCACCTTCATCTTTTGGAAAATAAAGATTGGACGATGACGTTTAATCAATGCTTTTAGATCATCTTCACTGTCTAGAACATCAATAAGTTCTTTCGCGCGGACAATACTAATCACTTTATCCAAGCTACCACGACACACAGGGAATAAACTGTGCGGCACAGAAAGGACTTGCTCACGAATTTGCTCAGGTGTGTCATTTAAATCCACCCAAGAAATTTGATTACGGGGAGTCATGATCGACGCAACTGAACGCTCTGCAAGCGTCAACACCCCCCCAATCATGTAACGCTCTTCGTCTGCAAAGGTTTCTTGCGCCTGATTACCGACTTGATCAGCTTCTAAGCGCCCACCCATCAGTTTTAAAATACTGTCTGCAGTACGATGGCGTAATGGAATTTTCGCTTCGTGTTTTTGAGCATTGCGTTGACTAAACTGGTTAAAGGCTTCGATGACAATCGCAACACCAATACCTGAGTAGATATAGCCTTTCGGAATATGGAAACCAAAACCTTCTGCTATCAAACTAATACCGATAAGCAATAAGAAGCTTAAACATAGGATCACGACGGTCGGATGTCGGTTTACAAAAGCCGTTAGCGGTTTAGATGCAAGTAACATCACTGCCATTGCCACAATCATTGCAGCCATCATGACATAAATGTTGTCGACCATACCGATCGCTGTAATGACAGAGTCTAAAGAGAAAACCGCATCTAAGACAACAATTTGCGCAACAACTGCTGTAAAGCTGGCATATGCCACTTTTGTTGTCACTTGAACTTCTGGTTTTCCTTCTAATTTCTCATGTAGCTCTGTGACTGCCTTATAAACTAAGAACAATCCACCGAACAATAATATGAGATCTCGACCAGAGAATGTCCAATCAAAAACGGTAATCAGGGGCTTTGTTAATGTGACCAACCAAGAGATTGCAAATAACAATCCTAATCGCATAAATAATGCGAGTGAAAGACCAAGTACGCGGGCTTTATCACGTTGTTCTGGAGGGAGTTTTTCTGCCAAAATGGCAATAAAGACTAGGTTATCAATCCCTAGTACAATTTCTAAAATAATTAATGTAAGTAAACCAACCCAGATTCCGGGATCTAACAAAAATTCCATTAGCTCTCTTCCTCATTCTGGATTGTAAGAATATCTTCAATCAGACCAACGCACGGCGACGGATCCATAAATTTAACCTGTGTAACTAGAGACCATTCCATTATGCATAATCTTGCGCATTTGTAATGTATTCAAGCATATTTTTTCGCAGCAACAATATGACAAAATGTTAAAAACGCTGAATGTATTACAAATCGAATGGGCGATATAAAATACACATCTAGATGTTAAAACCTACTTTTTGAGATCTCCTCTTCCACTTTAAAAAAAGTATGAATTCACCTGACTTTTAATTAAATGTAATTAAATGCGTTGTATAAGATTGTATGACAAATCTAATGAATTATTTATTTCAACCTTTTGGTAAAATATATTAATATTCAATTTGAATTAAAAACTTATTTATTTCACTACACTATCTCTCTATAGCAAAAATTACTTTTATTCTTTTTTAATCGCTTGGACAGAATATCAATATAATCTATTAAGATAATCTAAAAATGAGATATCTTCTACTTTCTATTTTTTTATTGTGAACTCTTGCTATTACCCTCTATTTTTCAATAGAATGTTAAAACATTAAATAAAATTAAAACAAATATTCAGGGGACTTCTTCATGACAAAAAAGTATTCAAAATTTTTACCATCCACCGATGACTTTAGCTTAGAAAATTTTCCTTTCTACTGGGTCACTCAGGTTCATGCTCAATACGTTTTAAACGTTGACCATGCCTTAAAAAAGTATGGTGTTGATAATTCACGTCGCCGTATCCTTCTCGCACTCAAGTCTAAGCCACATGCGAGCGTTTCGGATTTATCTGAAATGGTCGTGTCTAAAATGTCGACGACAACCAAAATTGTTTATCGCTTAAAAGATGAAGGCTTAGTAGATACCTATTCTTGTGAAGATGATGCGCGTATTACCCGCGTCGTGTTAACCGATAAAGGCACTGCAATGACGCAGAAGATTAACGATCTAACGAATGTCGTTCTCGAGCAATCTTTTGAAGGCTTAACACCGCTACAAATTGAAAAAACCATGGAAAGCTTAAAGCACATCTTCAAAAACTTAGCGCGCTAAGCATTCTGCATCACCGAAGTATTAATCGAAAAAGTTCAGTTGGGGACTGATTTTTTCGATTTTTATTTTAGGTGCATGCGCGCATTCAAATTCATCAACGGGAAAACCCTGTACAAAACTTTGGATATTGGGTGATTTCCAGCTTAACCATTCCTCTAATCGCGCATGCGGAATCACAATCACCGAGCGCTTTACATTGCCCGGCTCATGAAAGTGTTTCATCATCTCATGCTGAATAGCATCCATCGTAATCATGGTACTTGAACGTACAATCTCGTCACCTTGTCTACAAATGTCATATAAGGCAGCTATATAAAACGCTTCTCCATCTTTGCGCTTAACACTCCAACGCTGCGGCTTATTATCGATATACATTGACTCATAAAATTCAGACACGGGTATTACGCCAAACTTACATTTTGAAATCGCATTAATAAACGTAGGCTTTTGATACAAAGTTTCATTTCGGGCATTATAGGTTTTAAGTGCAATTGATTTGTCTTCGGCCCATTTAGGCACCATGCCAAAATTCACTTTTCGCCACTCTAGCCCTTGTTCAGACTTAAAGAGTAGCGGCAAATCATAATTTGGATAGACTTCCTCAGGATATTCAAAGCTGATTTCAGGCAAGTTTTGAGACTTTAATTGCGATAAGGTAATCGGTTTGAAATTAGCACACATATTTACCATAATCCGCAAAAATTCAATCTTTATAATAAATGAAAAATCTAGACCGAAGTCGCTTTATCGTCTTAATTCTAAGTATGTACCTGTATCCAACCGCACATGCCGCAAAAGTCTCTGTACATACCGTTTCATTTCTACCTTTTAGTCTCGACGCGCTCTATCTCAACGAATATCCATTTAAACAAGACCTAATCAATGAGACTGAGATTCCTGCAGGCAAGTACCGCATTCAATATAAGCATTTTCGCAATCAGCAAATGATCAGTACACATCATTGGGTCACGGTCAAAAATCTTCCCAACACCCAAGAGCAGCAGTTCTCATTAGTCATCCTGCCCTATGGTGAAATGATCAATGTCTCTGACTTTAAAATTACATCTCCAGAAATGTTTCCTGAAATCCGTTTTGCAAAACATGCTCAAAATAGTTATCGCTTGATGCAAAATCAGCAAAGACAACGAGATCAATTTGGCGTGATTCTTCCTGACGCAGATGAAGCCCACACGACAGAATTAGAAGATCAATTTGACTGGTTTACAGTGAACGCAGATGAAGGCCGTGTCAGGACAGATTGTACAGGCACTTTTAAGATCAATCCTCTGGATGCGCTCCCCTATTTCACCACTGCAAATTCAGCTATTCAGTTTAATTATCAACAAGGAAAACAAAAACATAATGCATATTTAGCGTTTAGTGATAACAATCCGCTTATTCCAATCGAAGATCGAACAATTCATGAGGCAACGGATTACAAAAATGGCTTGAAGTTTGATGTGTATATTAACAATATCCAAAAAATGAAAACCGAGACTATTTCTTCTAATTATTCAATCTACAATTACAAGGTTCAGGTCAAGCTATATATGACGGCTTTGCAGCGTAAACCTATGCTGTTGATGAATCAGCAAATGTACTATCAGGATAATTGTTCAAGCCAAGATCTTGGCGCTTTTCTGTATTACAAAACACGTTGGAGCCGTTTTTGGGACTATATTCTGCCGCATATTTCATGGAAATAAACTAAAAATGTCCTGCATAACAGAACCTGCAGTGAAGTCTATTGCACAAGATTAAATAGACTTCACTTTGCGTATTTTAAGCAGGGAAAGTTTGCCAATGGGTGCGGGTAAATTCCTCAAATATCCACTCACCATTAAAACGACCAAGGCCTGAATTACGTTCACCGCCAAAGGGTGCATTAGAATGATCCGCCACACTGATGCCATTGATATGCGTCATGCCTATATCGAGTTTGGCAGCAAACTCCCCGCCGCGCGCCAAGTTTGACGTACATACCGCACTCGATAAACCAAATCGGGTTGAATTCGCCAATTCTAGTGCATGTGCTTCATCTCGCGCTTTTAAAATCGGCAAGATTGGCCCAAAGCTTTCTTCTAATGCAATATCAGCATGTGCATCCACATGGGTGAAAATATGCGGTGCAACCAATTGACCTTCTATACCGCCTGCATAGGCTAAAATCGCATCTTGCTGAATGGCATTTTGAATAATGGTTTTTAATTTATCGATTTGCGACTTATTGATGATAGGGCCTATCAGAGTTTCGACATCATTCGGATCACCGACCACAATGCTTTTTACCCGTTTAATTAATTTTTCAACATAAGCATCGTGCAAGGATTCATCCACAATCACTCGATTGGTACTCATGCAGATTTGTCCTTGATGCAAAAAACGCCCCATCACGGTCAGTTCAACGGCTAAATTTAAATCTGCATCATCTAAAATCACCAAAGGCGCATTGCCGCCAAGTTCCAGCGCTAAACGCTTAATCCGTGAACTTCCTAGCGCTTTCACCCCCACCTGTTGACCCACTTCAGTTGAACCTGTAAATGAAATCATTTTAGGCACAGGATGCTCTACAAAATAGTCGCCAATTTCACTGCCACTGCCTGCAACGACATTTAACACGCCATGCGGCAAGCCCGCTTCTTCAAATAATTTTCCGAGCAACGTTCCACCTGTCACTGGCGTGTCACTTGCAGGCTTCAACACCACACTATTACCGCAGGCAATCGCAGTCACCACAGAACGCATCGATAAATGAAATGGAAAATTCCACGGGCTAATCACCGCAATGACACCCAAAGGTTTGCGCAATACAAAACTCTTTCGACTCGGGTCTTTACTCTCTAGCTGCGTAGTTTGCATTTTTTCAGGAAAACGCAACGATTCTTGGATAATGCCGAGCGCTGCATCAACTTCAATATTGGCTTTTAAACGTGTACTACCAGATTCATCTATCAGCCATTGAATAATTTCTTCTCTGCGCTGCTGAATGGTTTGAGTTAATTTAGTGATGACTTGCTGACGTACTTCAATGGGCTTGGTCACTTCTGATTTAAAGGCAGCTTCTGCCGCACTATAAGCACTGTCTACATCGACACTGCTGGCTGCCTGCAATTCAAAAATCTCTGCTTGGCTAAAGGGATTGATATTCTTGATGTGGCGCGTTGAAGTCCCTGCTCGCCACTGTCCACCAATATATTGCAAATCTAATGCGGTATAAGCTGACATCGTTTCCATCCCATTTTTATCATTCATTCCAATGTAAAGACTTCAGTATCGAAAAGCTATGAGAAAAACAGGAAGAAACTTTATCAATAATTTTTCGTACAGCGCTGCAACCTAAACAGGATGATTAATCTGCTGCATCGCTTTATAGATGCGCCAATAAATATAACAGCTAATGACGACTTCAAAACTCAGATCTTTAACTGTGGTGAGTTGCTCAAGTGCAGCCTCATCCATGTTTACGGTCAACATGGGTAGTAGCGCTTCGATGACAATGCCGATGGCAATAAAGAGAACTAAACTCTGAATGGTCACGGGTAGATACAATGCAATAAAGCGCTTTAAAAAATCTCGGCCTTGCTCGCCGCCATTGGCTTTAAATATGGCATTCACCCAGCTGATCAGCAGACCAACTTGTAAAACAAACGAAGCCCAAGCTTCTGTAGGTTTGGATTCTGGGGTTAAGGTCAGTGCTAAGTAGCTAAAGAAAATCAATATTGAGCTGGCAATATAGTAGTTTTTATAATGGCTTTCTGAGACTTTATTCAGTCTTATATCATCCACCAACCGATTTACATTCCATAAATACATGGAGTTTCCTTTTCATTTTTTATGTCGACATTCTAACTTTCTCAAGCAATAAAAAAAGCCTCCGAAGAGGCTTTTTTTGATTTACAGATTAGTCACCTGTATAACCTTTTAATTTTAAACGGTAAGCATGAAGAAGCGGCTCTGTATAACCAGAAGGCTGCTCGCCACCTTTGAATACTAAATCATAAGCAGCTTTGTATGCATAGCCATCAAAGCTTGGTGCCATTGGCGTGTAGAGTGGATCGTTGGCATTTTGCTCATCTACAACTTTCGCCATGCGCTTAAATACTTCTTCAACTTGCTCAGCAGTTACGATACCGTGACGTAACCAGTTCGCAACGTGTTGAGAAGAAATACGTAAAGTTGCACGGTCTTCCATCAAACCAACGTTGTTGATGTCTAGAACTTTTGAACAACCTACACCCAAATCAACCCAACGAACCACATAACCCAAGATACCTTGAAGGTTATTTTCGAGTTCTTTGGTTTTCTCTTCTTCAGACCAGTTTGTATCTGTCGCTAAAGGCGGTGTTAACAAGTCATCTAAAGATAGCGGTTGAGTATTCAACAACTCTTTTTGACGCTCAGAAACATTGCACTGATGGTAGTGAATCGCGTGAATAACAGCACCAGATGGAGACGGAACCCATGCACAGCTTGCGCCAGCTTCTGGATGCTCAATCTTAGTTTTATACATATCAAGCAACATATCTGGTTTTGGCCACATGCCTTTACCGATTTGCGCTTTACCACGTAAACCTGCTTGAAGACCGATCATCACGTTACGGTTTTCATATGCAGGGAACCAGATTTGAGACTTCACTTCGCCTTTACGAACGAATGGACCTGCTTCCATGAAAGTATGGATTTCATCACCCGTACGGTCCATGAAACCTGTATTAATAAAGATCGTACGATCTTTCGCTTGCGCGATACAGTTTTTCAAGTTCACAGAAGTACGACGTTCTTCGTCCATGATACCGATTTTCAAAGTCTTCGCAGGTAGACCAAGCGCTTGTTCAGCACGCTCAAATAATTCAACTGCAAATGCAACTTCTTCTGGACCGTGCATTTTTGGCTTAACGATATACATAGAACCTTTACGAGAGTTCTTGTTTTCGTTTTCGCCTTTAATGTCTGCAAACGTCAATAACGGTGTGATCAATGCATCCATAATACCTTCGTAGATTTCAGCACCATCTACAAGGATCGCAGGGTTTGTCATCAAATGACCCACGTTACGAAGTAACATCAATGAACGACCGTGAAGTGTAGTTTCACCACCGATCAAGTTTTTGTGCGTACGGTCTTTATTTAATGTACGAGTAACGGTTTTACCATTTTTCTCGATAGATTCAGAAAGCGTACCTTTCATTAAGCCTAACCAGTTACGGTAGCCTTCAACTTTCTCTTCAGCATCAACTGCTGCAATTGAGTCTTCCAAGTCTTGAATTGTCGTTACCGCAGCTTCAAGAACTAAGTCTTTCACGCCAGCAGCATCTGTTGAACCAATTGGGCTCGTCGCATCAACTTCAATGATTACATGTAAACCATTGTTTAAAAGTACGATTTCAGTTGGTGCAGCTTCGTCACCATTAAAACCAACAAACTGAGCTTCTTTCGCTAAAGTTGCAGTTGAGCCATCTTTTAGGCTTACAACTAACTTTTTGCCTTCTACCGCATATTTAGTTGCATCTGCATGCGAACCATTTGCTAACGGGAAAGTTTCATTTAAGAAGTTTTTAGCAAATTCGATAACTTTTGCGCCACGAGCTGGGTTATAGCCCTTACCTTTTTCCGCGCCGCCTTCTTCAGAGATCACGTCAAAACCGTAAAGAGCATCGTAGAGTGAACCCCAACGTGCGTTCGCAGCGTTTAAGCAGTAACGTGCATTACGCACAGGTACTACCAATTGCGCACCAGCCAATAATGCGATTTCTTCGTCTACATTTTCTGTGCTGATTTGGAAATCTTCTACTTCTGGTAATAAGTAGCCAATTTCAGTAAGGAAAGCTTTGTAAGCTTCGAGTTCAAATTTGTTGTTGCGGTGCCATTCATCAATTTTAGCTTGAATGTCGTCACGCTTAGCCAATAGTGCTTTGTTCTTTGGGCTAAGATCGACAACGACTTGTTCAAAGTTTTTCCAGTAAGTTTCACTGTCTAAACCTGAACCCGGTAGTGCTTCATTTTCGATGAAATCGTAAAGTTCTTTAGCAATCGCTAACTTGCCTTTTTGAATACGTGCAGTCATTGTCTTTCCTGATATTGCTATTTTTTATAACAAGAGATTCTAGTATACCCATTTATACTTTGCTGAATAGTACTATCACATTCCTAAATAATGATCATTTTCTATGTAATGAAATACCCTCATCATTCAACATAATAAAGATCAGAAATACGACGTCATCATCAGCCTGAATACCTTTTTACAGTGTATAAAGTTTTTGAAATGTCGAAATTAGACTTAAGTGCAGAATTTTGTTCTAAAACTGAACAAATAGACCCAAGCGTCAAACAAACTCACTCGATTAAGCCATGAAATGCTGCCAATGTCGATGCTACAACTTCAACCAATCAGTTTAAATTTAACGCTTTTATCGATGAATTATTAAACAGCCATACTTCTTATTTAATGATGCTTTTATCATGAGACTTGGCTTTAACTTCTATTGTTCGTTCCACAGCTTTTCTTAATTTATACATGTTTTCTAAAACTAAAAATCAAAAAAAAGAACGCCATCAAGACGTTCTTTTTTCATTCCAACAGAAACGCTTAATTTTCTGGCGTAGATTCTGGTGCATTGATTTGACGGTGAGAGGTATGTAGATAATCATCAGATTGCATTTCCAATAAGCGCGAACGTGTACGCTCAATTTCAAATGCCAATTTTTCACCTTGATATAATTCAATAATCGTATCTTCTGAAGTAAGCAACAACTTCACACCACGGTCATAAAACTCATCAACCAAGTAGATAAAACGACGTGTCCCTTCAGACAAATAATCCGTCATGTGCGGCACATTACTCACCAAGACCGTATTATAAATATTGGCAATTTCAATAAAGTCCGCTGGGCTACGTGGTTTTAGGCAAAGTTCAGAATATTCACACCACAGTACATCTTCCGTATGACCAATGGTTTCCACAATACGCTGATTAATAATAATTGGCTCTTGTGAAACCGTTTGGGTTTGCGTTAATGCTGTAAAACGCTGTGCCATCCACAACTTATGTTCATGTGTTAAAGGCGACTTAAACAACTGCGCTTGTTTCAATACACGTAAACGATAATCTACGCCTGAGTCTACGTTTAAAATCACACAGTTCTTTTTTACCATTTCGATGGTTGGGATAAAACGGTCACGATGAATCCCGTTTTTATACAAGCCATCGGGTGCAATGTTAGATGTTGCAACAAGAGTGATGCCACGCGTAAATAATTTTTGGAATAGATCGCTCAAAATCATCGCATCCGTGACATTGGATACAAAGAATTCATCGAAGCAGATCACGACCGCTTCTTTATAAATTTGGTCGGCCACAAGGTCGAGTGGATTACGCTGACCTGAAAGCTTATTTAATTCACGGTGTACGTACTGCATAAAGTGATGGAAATGCATACGAGTTTTGCGTCGAAATGGCACAGAATCATAAAACTGATCCATCAGCCAAGTTTTACCACGTCCTACACCGCCCCACATATACACCCCTTTCGGTGCAGTTTGACGACGGAAACGACGAAACGCTTTTTTAGAAGCCTTAAAACGTTGGATTAATTCTTGCCAAACTCGATCCAACTCATGCACTGCTTGCGCCTGTTCCTGATCTGGTAAAAACTGACCAGATGCTAAGGCTTGAGCATAACGCTCAGCCGGTGAAATCGGAGTAAATGCGGTGTTGTGTGGTGACTGAAAATCTGACATATCATTAAATACTTTTTGGGGCTAAATGAATTATAACGAAGAATAAACTCGAAGATATAACACTTTGGCAGTAAAGCGCATTGGCTATTTATTATATTGTCTCGGACTATGCCCAAACCAACGTTTAAACGCATGATTAAACGCCGCAGGTTCTGAATAGCCCAGCAATTCTGCAATCATTTCAATTGAATATTCATTATATTCAATCATACGGAGTGCTTTATCTTTAATAATATCTTCACGAATTTGCTTATAACTGGTATTTAACTGTTGCAGTTGATGACGCAAAGTTCTTTCAGGCAAGTTCAACGCTTGAGCAGTTGCTGCCATACTTGGCATCGCACCACTTTGTAATTCCAAATAATCTTGCACACGTTGAACCAATGATGGCGCATCTTCATCGGCGCTTAAACGTTCTAACTCCGCAATACACTTCGACTCATATAATCGAAAAGTAATAATATCTGCGGATGGAATACGAATATCTAAAACATCTTCATCGAACCAAAATGCCGCAAATGGCGCACCAAAGCGAACTTGTGGACCATAATAATCGGTGAACATTTTTAATTTTTCAGGATCTTTGGGTTCAGCAAAAGGCAAATCAATTTGAACTTGTGGTGTCGATAACCCCATCATTTTGTAAAGATCGCGGATGAATTTATACGTTCCAGAAATTTCCGACTGTGCCAATAATGCACCCAGTGGTGCATACACATCTTGGGGTTGATAACATAAGGCCACTTTATGCTGACTGATTTGCAAACTCAAACGCCCAGTTAGATGTGTCAACTGTTGAAAGCGAATCCCCTGATTTAAAGCTTGGCGTAAAGTATCACTGGTGACCAATAACATCAGCAACGGACCATAACCCGCCAACGTATAATGCTGACCAATAAATAACCCTTGCTCAGGTTCTACATCTTTACCAATGACTTTCAGTACATCCCACTCCAAACTCGGATGAATCACCGAAGTAGGATCGAGTGCATCGACACGCAGCCCGATAGTTTGCAAACGTTGATCGACATCTACGCCTGCTTTACGCATTCCTTGTACAAGATACATCAGGCTTAGAATGGATCGTTTCATAAATCGTAAAATGACATTAAATTTCTTCTTTTTTACTACAAATTTGCAATTATGAACATTGCCGTTTCGATCAATTTTTCTGTCATCTCAATCATATTGTTCTGATCATGAACTCAAGTATGCTTAGTTTGTAATCTCGCTTGGAATTAAAAAAATGATGCAGGAAGCGCAAACAAAAACAGTGCAAACCCCAAAAGCCAATTCGGAAATTCATACGCAAATCGCCATCATCGGCGGTGGTTTTGGTGGTATTGCTATGGCAATACGGCTTTTCCAACAAGGCAATCAAGATTTCCTGATTCTCGAAAAAGCCAATGATTTTGGTGGAACTTGGCGTGAGAACCGCTACCCTGGCGCTGCCTGCGATGTGCAATCACATATGTATTCGCTTTCTTTTGCACCCAAAACAGATTGGTCAAAACGTTATGCCGAAGCACCTGAAATATTTGATTATATCCAACACGTCACCCGTGAATATAATTTAAAACAATTCTGTCGCTTTAATAGTGAAGTGCTTTCAAGTCGATACAATGAATCAACCTGCGACTGGCATTTAGAACTCAAAGATGGTGTTAAAATTACCGCTCAATACGTGATTTTTGCATCTGGCCCGCTACATGTCCCGCAAATTCCACACATTCCGGGCATTGAAAAATTTAAGGGTAAAGTGTTTCATTCTTCGCAATGGGATCATCAATATCCATTAGAAGGTAAAAAAGTCGCATCGATTGGTACAGGCGGCAGTGCCATCCAATACATTCCAGAAATTGCACCACAAACACAGCAACTTTATGTTTTTCAACGTACCGCAGCTTGGGTCATTCCACGAGATGAACGTAGTTATCATGGTTTAGAAAAATCATTATTTAAAAAATATGATTGGTTTCGAAAAATTCACCGCGCTCGCCTGTATTGGACCAACGAATCACGTGTCGTGCCAATTGTTAAGCCGACCACCATGAAGTATGCGCAAAAACTGGCAGAACTGTATATTAAGTATCAAGTGAAAGATGCTGAACTTGCCAAGAAACTAACGCCAAACTACATCATGGGTTGTAAACGCATTTTAATTTCTAATAAATACTTTCCAACCTTTAATCGACCTAATGTGGAATTGGTCAGTGATGCAATACAAGAAATCACTGAAAATGCCATTATTACCAAAGATGGAAAATCCCGTGAAATTGACTGCTTAATCTATGGGACTGGCTTTATTACCGATCCAAGAATTTATTTAAAATCATTTGAATGTATTGGTGAAAATGCTCAAGAACTCAAACAAGTGTGGCAGGCTGGCGCAGAAAGCTTTTATGGCATTTGCACCAAAGGCTTTCCAAATCTGTTCCAATTATTAGGCCCCAATACCGTACTTGCCCATAATTCAGTGGTATTTATGATTGAGGCACAAGTCGATTACATCTTACAAATGATGCAATTGGTTTCAAAATCTAATGTTCAAGCCATCGCTGTTAAAGATCAGGTGCAAGATCAATTTAACACTCATGTACAAGACATGCTTGATGGCACGGTATGGCAATCAGGCTGCGTGAGCTGGTATCAACAAAATGGCGGTAAAAATTTTGCACTGTGGCCAACTTATACATGGAAATATTGGCTGGCTACTCGAAAAATAAATCCAGCCGATTTTCGACTCCTCAGTAAAACAAAATCTAGTCATGCAGCTTAAGCAATAACAGGTCATAATAGGCAGGTATTCATTATCTGCCTATTTTTGTATGCAATCTTTCTGGTTGATTTTCCAGCTCTTGGCCTGTTTAGGGCTTGGTTTTATTCTTGCACGTCACCTACCCACTTGGCTTGAAAAAATCGCCTTTAAACTACTGCCGTACTTTACTTATATTTTGTTATTTGCGATTGCAATCGAATTTTCCGAAACATTACACACTATTCCAGCACCTCTGCAAATCCTTTCTTCATCAGTACTTATTGCACTATTTACCTCAGTGGGTGCTTTTATTTGCTGCTATATTTTATTTAAGCTTTTAGGCTATAAACCCAGTCATGGCAGAGTGTCCATGCAGTTAGTAACAAGCTCACTCATCAATATTAGCTATGCTTTTATTGCATTAGGTTTAGGTTATGTATTTGCCGAAATGGCAGCACATTTTGGTCTTCAGCCACATATTAGTACTTGGGATCTACTCTTAGTCTTTATGTTTCTGATTGGTCTAGATCTCGCCTACTCACCACTCGATCATTCTTGGTTAAATTGGAAAATTCTACTTGTTCCACTCGGCTGTATTGTCGGTTCACTTTTGGGCGCTTTTGCTGCAGCCTATTTATTGCCACAAATCAGTTTGAAAGATTTGATTATGTTGTCACAAGGCTATGGTTTCTATTCGATGACAGGCATCGTCGTGACTGAATTAAAAAATGCGCATCTAGGCAGTATCGCGCTGATGAATGATTTATTCAGAGAAATTTTTGCGATTGTATTTATGTATATTATTGGCTGGCGTTACCCACGATCTGCAATTTCATCTGCGGGTGCAACAGCTATGGATGTCACCCTACCTATGGTCAAACAAGCCTGTGGTAATGATTTTATTCCACATGCCATGGTCAGCGGCTTTATCCTTTCTGTACTTGCACCAATATTAGTGAGTATATTGGCGGCTATCTAACCCCTCACCTAAATCCTCTCCCAAAGGGAGAGGACTTTCTCTCTCCCTTTGGGAGAGAGTTAGAGAGAGGGTAAATATTAAAGTGTCGCCAAAATATCTTTTAAAGTCTGACGCATATTATCCGATTTAGTAATTGGACGGCCAATCACCAAATGTGTAGAACCATCAAGCATGGCTTGTTTAGGTGTCACAATTCGTTTTTGATCATCCGCTGCAGAACCCTTAGGACGGATACCCGGTGTTACCAATGCAAAGTCAGCACCCAAAGTTTCACGTAACATTTTCGCTTCTTGTGCCGAACACACTACACCATCTAAACCACTTTCTTTCGTTAAAGTCGCAAGACGCTTCACATGTTCAAAAGGTTCCACATCTAAGCCTAATTCCGCAAGATCTTCACGACCCATTGATGTCAAAACCGTAACAGCAATTAGCTGAGTATTGTAATTGCCCGCCTTTAGGCGCTCTACACAGGTTTCCATCATTTTACGGCCACCTGATGCATGGACATTGACCATCCACACACCCATATCCGCAGCTGCACAAACTGCTTGCGCTGTAGTGTTTGGAATATCGTGGAATTTTAGATCTAGAAATACTTCAAAACCTTTATCATGCAATGCCTTAACGACACTTGGACCCTCATGGGTAAATAACTCTTTACCAACCTTAACTCGACATAATGCAGGATCTAACTGCTCTGCAATTGTAAGTGCGTCATATTGGCTTTTAGCATCTAGTGCAACGATGATACTCAAGAGACTTACCCTTCATTTTGACAAAATTAGTGCATTATAGATGGATTCAACTTGATCAGAAAGTCATAAAACTCATGTTATTTGAATTGAGCTATCTCATTATTTTATTTGAGATAAGCGTTTTATTTTTTCAGCCCATAAAAAACACCCCGATGATCCACCGGAGTGTTAAATATAAAATTTAAATCTACTCATAAAAGTAGTTAATTTACTTCTAAAACCCAATTATAACGGGTTAGAAGGACGCTCATTCGCATCAATATCTAAAACTGTCTTTTCATGACGCGTATGTGCAGCCGCTTCAGCAGCAGCCAGTTGAGCAGTTTGAATTTGCTCTTTACGTAGGCGGTCAATATCTTTACGTAGACGTTTAATTTCCCAGTTATTTTGAAATACTCGAAATACTTGCACTGCCAATAAAAGACCTAACACCAAACCTAATGACAAGGTTAATAGCAATAAAAGCCCTAAACGCATTGCAGGTACTTGTGTAAACAACAAATCGACTGAAAGTTCAGTTCCGTTTTGCAGAACCAAAGCCAATGAGTATCCAAATAGGACCAGTAGAATTACGACCAATACGTAACGCATAAACACCCCTAACAATGTTTTGAATTAGTTTGCAGATTCGTTTACCGCATCACGTAAAGCTTTACCAGGTTTAAAGTGCGGTACAGCTTTTGCTGCAACTTCAACTGATTTACCTGTTTTTGGGTTACGACCCACACGTGGTTCACGGTGATGTAATGCAAAACTACCAAAACCACGGATTTCAATTCGGTTGTCTGTAGACAAAGCTTCGATCATTTGATCGATCATTATCTTAACGGCCTCTTCCACTAAGGGTTCAGCTAAGTGTGGGTTTTTAAGAGAAATACGCTCTATTAAGTCAGACTTATTAAGTGCTTCAGTAGTCATCTGCGACCTCTTTAATTATCAAGCTACCTAGGATCAGTTTCCTGATAATAACCTGTTTAAATACAAAACGGTAGCGTAATAATCACTTACTACGCTACCGTTACAGTAATTGTGTAAAATATATTAATTAATTTACATTAACAATACAATTCAAACACTTACTTAGTGGTTCATTTGAGCTTTGATCAAATCACCAATAGTCTTAGGACCATTGTCTGAAGTTGCTGTAGCTGTCTTGTTCAAGTTAGCTACTGCTTCTTTTTCTTCAGCTTCGTCTTTCGCTTTGATAGACAAGTTGATAGAACGTGATTTGCGGTCTACGTTGATGATTTTAGCTTCAACTTCTTGACCAACTTCAAGGAACTTAGTTGCATCTTCAACGCGGTCGCGGTTGATTTCAGATGCTTTAAGAGTCGCTTCAACTTCGTCAGCTAACTTAACAGTAGCGCCTTTAGCGTCAACTGCAGTTACAGTACCTTTAACAAGCGCACCGCGTTCGTTAGCAGCTAAGAAATCGTTGAACGGATCGCTGTTCATTTGTTTGATGCCAAGGCTGATACGGTTGCCTTCAGCGTCTACTGAAAGGATAACCGCTTCAACTGTGTCACCTTTCTTGTAACGACGGATAGCTTCTTCGCCTTGTTCGTTCCAAGAAATGTCAGACAAGTGAACTAGACCATCGATACCGCCTGGTAAACCGATGAAGATACCGAAGTCAGTGATTGACTTGATAGTACCTGAAACTTTTTCACCTTTGTCGTGTTCTTTAGCAAACTCTTCCCATGGGTTAGCACGAGTTTGTTTGATACCAAGAGAAATACGACGACGCTCTTCATCTACTTCAAGAACCATAACGTCAACTTCGTCACCGATCTGAACAACTTTAGATGGGTGGATGTTTTTGTTAGTATGGTCCATTTCTGAAACGTGTACTAAGCCTTCAACGCCTTCAGCAATTTCAGCGAAGCAACCGTAGTCAGTTAAGTTAGTTACACGAGCTTTAACGATAGAACCTTTAGGGTAACGGTTCATGATCGCTAACCATGGATCTTCGCCTAATTGTTTAAGGCCTAAAGATACGCGGTTACGTTCGCGGTCGAATTTAAGTACTTTAACAGTAACTTCTTGACCAACTTCAACAACTTCTGAAGGATGCTTGATACGTTTCCAAGCCATGTCAGTGATGTGAAGAAGACCATCAATACCACCAAGGTCAACGAACGCGCCGTAGTCAGTAAGATTTTTGATAGTACCAGTAACTGTTTGACCTTCTTCAAGCTGAGCAAGAAGAGCTTCACGGTCAGCTGAAGATTCAGCTTCCATAACAGCACGACGAGATACAACAACATTGTTACGTTTAGCATCAAGTTTGATTACTTTAAATTCTAACTCTTTACCTTCTAAGTGAGTAGTATCACGAATAGGACGAGTATCAACTAAAGAACCTGGAAGGAACGCACGAACTGGACCGATGTCAACAGTGAAACCGCCTTTAACCTTACCAGAGATAACACCAGTAACGATTTCGCCGTCTTCAAAGATTTTTTCAAGTTTAGTCCAAGTTTCAGCACGTTTAGCTTTTTCACGTGATAAAACTGTTTGACCCATACCGTTGTCAAGAGCTTCAACAACTACGTCAACAGTGTCGCCAACTTGAACTTCAAGTTCACGTTGTTCATTTAAGAATTCAGCGCGGTCAACAATACCTTCTGATTTAAGGCCAGTGTCAACTGTTACCCAGTCAGAGTCGATATTTACTACAACGCCTTGGATGACAGCACCCTTTTCAACGTTGAGGTTTAATTCGCTTTCTTCAAAGAGGGCTGCAAAAGATTCGGTCATGATATACCTAGTAAAGTCAGCGGTCTTGGATCAGACAAGGCCGGTTTAATTAAGCGTCTACATAGTCCGTATAAGACTGATCAAGCTATGCTTCTGCTGAAAATTCTTTAGTTTGCTAATTGCTGATCGATGTAATTCGTCATCAGCGTGAATACTTCATCAATACTCAAAGTTGAACTATCAATAAAATAAGCATCTGGCGCAGGCTTGAGTGGAGCGACTGTGCGTTCCATATCTCGCTTATCACGCGCTTCGATATTAGCTAAAATGTCGTTTATTTTAACATCCACGCCCATAGCCTGCAACTGATTTACACGGCGCTCTGCACGGGACTGAGCAGAAGCCGTTAAATAAATCTTGGCTTGAGCATTGGGAAAAATCGTAGTTGCCATGTCACGGCCATCTGCAACCAAACCAGGTGCTTGGGCAAAGGCATGCTGACGTTCTAAAAGCGCAGTTCTAAGTGCAGGAATTGCAGCAACTTTTGAGGCAAACTCTCCGACTCTCTCAGTACGGATAACTTTTGAGACATCTTCACCATCTAAAAGCACCGAAACACCTGCTTCATTTGTCACAAATTGTATGTCTAAATTTGTTGCAATTTTTACGCATTCATCGAGCTTTGAGTCTAATGCATCAATTAAGTCTTGCTTATGCAATGACAATCCCAACAGACGATATAACGCACCTGAGTCGAGTAAGTGGAACTGATAATGTGCCGCAATTTTTGCTGCCAATGTTCCTTTACCTGAGCCACTTGGGCCATCAATTGTAATGATTTGAACTGTCATTGCTCTTCCACTTTTGTTTATACGGTTTTTGCAAGTTTTGAAAAACCAATTTTAATCGCTGACTTCAGTTGCGCAAGGATTAATTGACTAACGAATGGCGCACGCGCCTGTAATTCAATCGTATAAGTGACTAAAGTACGCGCAGCATCGATCGCTTCGAATTGAATCACACCCAAATGATGTTTCACCAGTGGGTTTTTAATAATCTTATATTCAATGCGTTGGTTTGGCTCAAGCAAGGTAATTTGCTCTTGTAACGGCTTCACTGGCCCAAAGCCCATACGACGTACAGAACCCACACCATCAGGACGTTCAGGATCTGCAGAATCTTTGACGCGCACCACTTGAATCGGTGCAAAAGCCACGTTATAGGTCGAATGTTTTGAAAGTAAGTCAAAAACTTGCTCGACCGGTGCATTAAATTCTTTTTTTACTTGAATGGATTTCATGGTGTACCCTATTTTATTTGACAATATTAATTGTCAGTAGAGTTTACTTGATTTTTTAAATTAAGTTCAGTCAAAGTGGCTTTTTCCTGTAACTTCATCAGTCGTTTTTGTTCACGACGCATTTTAAAAAAATCACTTAATTGTTGGGAGCATTGCTCTTGTAGGCAACCATGCTCAAACTCAAAGATATGGTTATAGTAGCCTGAATTTAATAATTGACGCGAACTGACCAAAGAACCTGCTTTAGGCTCAGTCGTCGCAAATACCACACGTTTAATTCTCGAATGTACCAAAGCACCCACACACATTGTGCATGGCTCCAATGTTACATATAAGGTTGCATCATCGGGTAAACGGTAATTATCGATATTTAAACAAGCTTGACGCAAAGCTTGTACTTCCGCATGTGCGGTGGGATCTTTCAGAGAAATCGGCGCATTAAACCCTGCACCTATGACTTGATTTTGACTCACAATGACTGCGCCTACAGGAATTTCTTGCAATTCTGCAGCTTGTGCAGCCTGCTCGAAAGCCAGCTGCATCCAGTGTTCATCACTATATAAGTTTGGTTCAGACATCAATTAATTAAATTACACCATACTGTCTTAACAGCGCATTCCAACTGTCAATATTGGTTACAGGAGGCTCATCAGCCAGAATTCCTTTGAGGGAAAGATCTGTACCTTTTTTCCATTCTGGAGACAGGTCTTTATCGACTAGGCGGGCGCGCACACCTTCCACAAAGTCCGCATGACGAATTTTCCACTCTGAAATTTGAGTTTCTAGTTCAAACACTTCATTCCAAGAATGCACTTTTTTCCCCCACTGCCACAATAACCATGTTAATGCTGCGGTTGCAGGTGAACCTTTTTGCAGATTTTCACTGGCTTGGCGTAGCCAATCACTGCGTGCATCGCTTAAACCAATAATTGATTCATAGTCATGTTCAAAATTGTGCCCACGGCACACACTCTGAATCACATCTAATGAATTTTGTAATGGGCCCGGCCCCACAGGACGATGCATACTATTTAAAGTGTCATCAATGGCACGGAAATCGCCCGCTGGATAATGATCCCAATCAATATTGATGACAGTTTCAAGTACGTTATCACGCTGTGCATCGCAAATGTGGGTTGCCCAGCCGATACCATAAGCACCTGCTGCGGTCATAATCGAGCCTGTTAATCCCGTAAACAAACCAATAGCACCACGGTCAGCTAGGAAACGCGTCGCACCTACATCTGGATACAAACCGATATTAATTTCAGGCATTGCTAAACGCGAATAAGGTGTCACCAAACGGAAAGGTGCGGCCATAAATAGACCTAAACCACCACCCATGACATAACCTTCGCCCCAAACCAAAATCGGCTTTGCATAGTTATGCAGCAGCAAATCTAGGGCATATTCTTGTTCAAAGAATTTATTCGCCGTTTCAACTTCATCATTGACCACCAATTGTCGCAATTTGCGTACATCGCCACCTGCACAAAATGCTTTTGGCGTAGTGGAATCCAACCAAATCGCTTTAACAGCATCATCATGTTGAAAGTCCTGAAAGACTTCAAGCAATGCTGTACAGATAGATTCATCTAATGCATGAAGCGATTTTGGGCGATTCAGGCGAACAATGCGCCAGCCCTTTTTCGCTTCTTCCACAATCAGATCTGGGTGATAATTTTTTGAAACGGGAGAATAAGTCATGCGTCCAGCTGCCAGTCTATTGGCTCAATGCCATTTTGTTTAAGATAATTATTACTTTTTGAGAACACCTTACAACCAAAAAAACCACCGCGGTTTGCAGCCAAAGGAGATGGATGCGCGGCTTTTAGCACCAAGTGCTTATTTTGGTCAATGCGTTGTCCCTTACGCTGTGCATATGCCCCCCATAAAATAAAGACAATATGCTCACGTTGCTCATTTAAAACATCAATCACATGGTCTGTAAAATCCTCCCAGCCACGTTTTTGATGTGAAGTTGGTTGCCCAGCCTCAACAGTCAGTACCGCATTTAAAAGCAAAACACCTTGTTCTGCCCAGCGTGTTAAGTCCCCATGTTTTGACACAGGCACCCCAAGGTCGGTATTTAACTCATGGAAAATATTACGTAAAGAAGGTGGTAATGCAACCCCCTTTTGTACCGAAAAACTCAAGCCATGTGCCTGATTTGGCCCATGATACGGGTCTTGGCCTAAAATCACCACCTTTACATTCGCCATAGGCGTCGTGTTTAAGGCATTAAAAATCAGCGGATTCGGTGGATAAATCACTTTATCCTGTTTCATTTGTTGTAGCAGAAAGTCTTTTAACTCATCCATGCGGGGGCTAAGCAAAAACTCACTTAGGCCATATTTCCAGCTAGCATCAAGCTGCACTTTAGCGAGTTTTGCTTGTTGCTCTTCTGTTAAAGACATCACTGTTAACCAATCCTAATAAAACCAAATACTTACTTAAATTTTAACTTGTAAATCAACTGCAGGGTTTAAAAATTTTTGACCCTGTTTTAATTTTTCATACATCTGGGAATCGTTCCATTCCGACTGAACCTGTTCGGAAAAGACGATTTGATCTAACTGCAACAGCCCCATTTGTGCGTTGTCGATATCTTCTAAAAAGCTTTGCGCATAGCCTGTGTCCGTCTCATGTACGATCACAGAATACACTTCAACATCACCCTCACCATTTTGAGTTTCTGTTGATTTTAGAACTTGTTGTGCCAAGTAAAAGAAGATCCGTGAAAATTGTTCCGCTGAGGGCGATACGGGTAGTTCGACCCAACGTGCACTGAACTGTTTGCAGGCACGAATGTACTCAGCATCATCGTGTTGCCAAAAACAAATCGCGTGATCAAAACTGTCAAATAAGTCTTTAATTACCCCTTTGAGCAAACCGAAATCGTAAACCATTTGTCCATGGTCAAGTTTCGACGCTTTAAGTAATAGTTCGACTTTATAACTGTGTCCATGAATGGAACGTTTGCAACGGTCTGACGTGCAATTACGCACGATATGCGCGTTTTCAAACTTAAATAACTTACGAATTAACATGTGTCGTAATGCAATCAAATAATCTATGGGTTCTCAGAGATTATAATGCAAAAGTCTAACAAGAGGCATTAATTTTGCTGTTCAGCACAATTGGGAAAAGGCATCATGAAAATTTAGCGATATTTAAGACCTAAAATGGTGCCATACTGCGAAAAGCCACATATACATCTTTATCTTTTCGCACTAACTCACTGGTAAATTGACGCTTTCTTTCATTTAAAATAATTTCAATTTGCGCTTTAAAATAGTTCGACTGCACACCCAATTGTGAGTTTAAAACTTCTCGATTTTCTGTGCTCACCTGTGCAAATGGCTCCATTGCCCATAAATCATTGATATTTTCAAAATGTTCAAATTTGGCAGCTTTTTGTTGCAAAGCTTGTTCGACTGCATTGACATCTAAACGATCATCCATGGTTGCCAACAAAAATGCAGGAGCGGTATTAATGTTTACCGTTGTTTCATGCGAGGGCAAGCTACTCACATAGGGTGCAATCAGTTTATATTGAGCACCTTCAAAACCACGGACTGATTTCAACTCTTCCACACTATGAAATTTTGCATTTGGCGGTAGTGCCGCATTATTTAAACCACGATAGTACGCCAGTTCAGCTCCCATCGGGCCAGAGGTCTCATCATCTTCATCTTGCCAATCGATCACAGCTTGACTTAATTCTGCGGGTAAACCAACACGCTGCAATATTTTTTCAAACCATAACTTTGCTTTGTCATTTACCACACCCTCCTCTGAAACCAAACTATTGAGGTTAAATTTGCCAGATTCATCTTGGAGCACACCTGCAACAGTTCCACCTTCCACTGGAAAAGCAGGCATGGGCTGAGCCCAATTTTCTTGTAAATGATCCACCTGCCCTGCATTTTCAGCATCATTTACCAGAAGTTCGGCAAAAAATGCTTCGGCACTTTTCGCATATAACATCGATTGATTTTGGCGCATCACGTAGGCGGTATTTTCAGAAGTATTGGCTTGTTGTTTTGCGATGCCTGCTGCAACAATGGTTGCCAAAGCCACCATCATCAGGATGGTTAATAAAGCAATGCCGCGTTGCTGTTTCATAAGCAACTCCGAACTTCAAATGACCCCACAACCTGACCGTTAACCATTCTTATTTTTATCCAATAAAAAATCAGTATTTAACAAACTGAATAGCCATTCATAGTCTGTCCCATCGACTGTGAGTTGCATCCTAATGCCGCGTGGTAACAGTTGTATGGTTTTTTCATTATTCATATCTGCAGCTGAATCTGGCCAACTGTCCAACTCATTTGGATTGAGTACCGTGATTTTATATTGTTCAATATTATCCAGTAAAACACTCGAATCTGGCTGATCATGCCCCGTTTGGTTGAGATTTTTAAATTTTAGCCGATACAATTTTTTTTCATCAGCTTTGTATTGATATTCCACTCGCTCGTCAGGTGCAATACCCTGATTTAATGGGTCAGTGACACCAGTCTTACTGAAATTAAATCGGCCATTTTGCAACACCAGCGCTGGTTGAATGTCTCCATTAATATTGGCAGTTAAAGGCACAGCTTGTACTGTGTCTCTGAGAATTTGCTGATGGGCATCTTGCAACTGACTCAGCCTTGCCTCATGGGTTGCGTTTCGTTCCTTCACTTTCGAGACATAATCAAAGACCTTCCAGCCCAAAGCAGACAGCACTGCAAAAATGGCAATCGCAACCAAAAGCTCAACTAAGGTAAATCCTGCTTGATTCTTCATTCCTTGCTGCACAAGCACAGGCATATCTTGAGATGTACGTTTTTTTCTAGTTATTATTTTCATCCAATGGAGCCTTATAGTTAAAGAACACCAAACTGCTAATCCCTGCTTCCACATCGCCTGTTTCAGCATTCATCAAACTCACTTGGATATCAATCCGTTGTACATTTGGACTAATGGTGGCTTGGGCTTTTTTGTCAATTTGCCATTGTTCGCCTTGTTCAGTGACTTGTTTTGATGCAGTACCTGTCATCCATTCACGATTGATTTCCATCTTAGCGATTTCATTCAGCGCAACGAATTGTGCTTTATTTCTTAAAATTGCGTGTGCTGTCGACTGTGTATATTGCATCGCAACATTAGACAAAGCCATTGCCGCCGTCGCAAAAATCGCCAATGCCACCATGACTTCAAGTAGCGTAAACCCTTTAGCCCGCATTAACTTTCCCTAAATGATCAATTTCGATTTCATTACCAATGGCACGTTCTTCAAAATAAAACTGTATACGCACAGGCTTTACCTCGCCGTTACCCAACCATATCAACTTGGGTGCATTGGTATTTAACAAATCATCATTATTAGCATTTTCATACTGCTGATCTAAAGGCTGAATCGTAAAAGAGACATTTTCAGGTAATACTCGGGTTTCAAAATCTTTATAGTTTTGCCATTTATTGTTCTGATTTAAAATACTATTTTCTACACGTTTTTGTTCTGGTAAATATTCTTGTACCGCATAGCTTTGCGTGTTGACATCCGTTCCAGCTTTTTGCTGTAAGGCCAATATTAAAGCTTGATCATTTGCATCACGTAATATTCGTTTCAGATCCATTACAAACACTTCGCGTGCTTGCATGGCTTTGCGTTGATCTGTCCCACCGATATTCAAAAGCACCAATGAGGCCATGATGCCCATAATCACAATCACCACCATCAATTCAACGAGGGTGAAGCCACGAACCGATGATGGTGATGCTATTTTCATAAACAGCCTTTAAGCGAATTGAGCAACCGCATGCACTTGTTTTGGTAAGGCCAAGGCTTGATCAATATAAGCAACCCGCAAGGTGTCTCTTGAACCCAAATAACGCTGATAAAAACTAGAGTTCAAAATTGCTGCGGCGCCATGTGTAAGTGACCAAATTGAAGCAAGATAATCACGTACTGGCATGCTACTTTGAATCGACTCCAAATAACGCTCAGTCATACGGATAATCAATCTTAGACGCTGTTTGCGCACTTGATATAGTTCACTAAACAAGTGCTGAATACCCACACCCGTTGTCGATAAACGCTCTTCAATTTGGTGAAACAACACTGTACGTTCTGGGTGATGTAAGTGATGCAACATAAAGAAAGCAAGGTGTTCAGGAAAAGCTTTGTCGGTGTCTTTAATCATTTCCAATAACATGCGTTCATTACGAATAATGAGCAACATATATAGTTCATCTTTACTTTGGAAGTGTTTATATAACGTCCCTTTTGCCAAGTCGAGTTCTGCCGCTAGCGCATCTAGTGTCATCCCTGCTTCGCCATTTTCCAATAGCAGTTGCTCTGCCACTTGGAAAATTAATGCTTCTCTTGCTCTAAACTGAGCTTGACGATCCATCTTCACCCTATACTCTCTTACTCTTATATCAATTCAAATTATTTACTTAAGATCGAGGAGATTTTCAAAGTTTTGCATTGTAATGAAAGCCATCTCTTCAATTGACTTATCATATACATCACTTAAGGCTTTGGCTACATAAGGAACGTATTTTGGTTCATTAGACTTTCCTCTATAGGGCATCGGTGCAAGGTATGGACTATCAGTTTCAATCAGCACTCGATCCAATGGTACTTGCTTGGCCACATCACGCAAATCTTGTGCATTTTTAAAAGAAACAATGCCTGAAAATGACACGTAATATCCACAATCTAAGACAGCTTTTGCCGTTTCCCAATCTTCAGTAAAACAATGCAAAATACCGTGAGTAGATTTCTCTGCACGAATAATATCCACCGTATCATGCTTTGCAGAACGGGTATGTACAACCACCGGTTTTTTTACGGCTTGCGATGCGTGAATATGACGGGCAAAGCATTCTTTTTGCTCTGCAATAAAGTCTGTACTATGAAAATAGTCCAGCCCTGTTTCACCAATCGCCCAAACCTTTTCAGCTTGTGCTAATTCAATGAGATATTCTTCTGTTGCCCGAGCCATCGTTGCAGGATCTTCACATGGGTGTACCCCAACGGAATAACCTACATCGGCATGACGTGCAGCAATTTTTGAAAGTTCGATATGGTCATCTAGATCAACCGAGATACTCATAAATTTTGAGACCCCGGCTTGACGAGCCTGATCCAATGCAAGATCTAAATTACCCTCATAAGGGCTTAGGTCGAGCATGGTTAAATGGCAATGGGTATCTACAAACACAATATGTACCTACAAGTCTTCACAGTTGTAACTACATAGTGTAACTTCTACGCCCCTCAGATTTAAGCCCTGCAAGTAAACGTTCTGCTTCTGTTTTAAAATAAACGCCTTTTTCGCCGCTTAATTGAATCCCAAAGCCTTGTGGTTTAATACCATTTTGCTTTTGCGAAATCCAAATTACTTTTCCTGTCAAAGGAATTTTTATACTTTGTTCAGGCAAAGTCGCCAATAAGAAAACCTCATCACCCATTTTCACAGCTTGCTTTGATGGTACAAATAAACCGCCACCAACGACATAAGGCATGTAGCTCGCAAAAAGTGTTTCCACATCTGGAATATTAGCGTGAACGATCCCGCCCATACGTGGTTGCATGATGTTTCCCCTTAATTAAACATTCATCAGTTTGATGCAAAGCTCATCTACGACCAGATTCCCCTGTACGTTCTGCTCGATGAACCGCTTAGACTGCTGTAATTCTGTATAAATCCCAAAGAGTGTTTCGAGCGAATATTGCTCTGCCAACACCCCAAAATCCAAATCTATATTTTTTATGGATTGATTTAGCTTGACACAAATTATATCGGACAACAAGTATTCAAACATTTGACTAAAATCACTAAAACTCAGTGCTTTATTCCACTTGCTCGCAATTGCCATCGGCATGTTTTTTTGTGTCACAAGTTTTTGCCAATCTTGTAGAAACTCTTGGCGCATATTTAGCCATTCACTACTTGCCAATGAAATCGCTTGTAATGGCATTTGACTGGCTAAGTTCATGAGAACTTTGCGCTGGGTTTCACCACTATCAGGCAAATGCTGCTGTAAATATTGCTGTGATTGTTCGGGTTCAATACGATCCAATGCATAGTGCTGCATTCGACTACGAATGGTTGCCGGCAATTTCAAATAATGCTCTGCCAACAACATAATCACAATGCGTTCGCCAGGCTCTTCCAGTGTTTTCAGCAACGCATTCGATGACGCAATGTTTAATGCTTCAGCGGGCTCAATCAACACAACTCGCCAACCATCTACGGTTTGCTGTACAAAGGGCAATAAATCACGAATTTTTTCGATTTTAATTTTGGCATTTTGCTTTTTATTGTCTTCATCTGTACTAATGTGGACAAAATTTGGATGTGTATCTGACTTTAACCACTGGCAACTCCCACACTCACCACATGGCTCAGTCCGCTCATCACGTTTTTGACACAGCACCCATGCAAGAAATTGTTTTGCAAATGCCTCTTTACCACAGCCTTTTTTGCCATACAAAAGCACGCCATGTCCCAGTTGTGGAAAACGGCTGGTTAATGTATTCCATGTATTTTGCTGCCAAGGGTACACTTGCGCCACAATGTCATTTTGCATAAATCGTTTAACCTTATTCGAAGCTTGAAACATCCATTTGGTTCAAACGATCAAGGTCAGCTTGAGTGTCTACACCCGGTGGAAGGTTCGCTTCTGCCACAGCAATGGCAATACGGTGACCATTTTCCAAAACGCGTAATTGTTCAAGGCTTTCTAATTTTTCTAGCACACCCATATCCCAAGTGACATATTCTTGAAGGAGTTTTACGCGGTATGCATAAAGTCCTAAATGACGATAAGCTTGATCATGCAAGGTTTGTTCTACTTGCTTTGCACCATCACGGTCATAAGGAATAGTCGCACGACTGAAATACAGCGCTTGATTGTGCTTTGACATCACCACTTTGACGATACTGTCACGTTGAAACTCATCCAGACTATGAATCGGCTCACAGAGTGTCGACATTGAACATGTCGGCTGATCAACGAGTAATTGTGCAACTTGTTTTACCAATTGAGCGGGAAGCAAAGGTTCATCGCCCTGCACATTGACAATAATGTCATCACTTGCCCAACCTTTGATACACGCAACTTCACTTAAACGATCTGTCCCAGATGGATGCTCTGTAGAGGTCAATACCACATCAACCCCTTCCGCACGACACACTGCGGCAATACGTTCATCATCTGTAGCAACACAAAGATCATCGAATCCTGCAACTTTTTTGGCTTGATCGACCACACGTAAAATCATCGGACGGCCATGAATTTCAAGCAATGGCTTACCTGGTAAACGTGAACTTAAAAAACGTGCAGGAATAACAATATGTTTCATAAATTAAATGCCTTCGGGAAGTTTCAGACCCAGTTGTTTCAACTGCGCATGCAAAGTTTCATAACACGCAGGTGATAACACTGCATCTACAGGAACAACCCATATTTCTCTTTTAAAATCTGGATTATTTTTGAGGATCGCTAAAATTTTAACTGCATCTTTTTCAGTGGTAATGATGGGATTGGCATCTTCAAACTGCAAATCACTCAGCTCATATTCATAATGATCTGGGAATTCATGACATTGAAATTGATGAATCCCTATATTTTCTAAGGTTTTATAAAATCGTTGCGGAAATCCGATACCCACCACAGCATAGAAATCTTTGTTTGCATCAAATGTCGTCACAAGATCTTTATTGAGCAAATAAGGCTGCGCCGCTTCTAGGTGCATATTCAGTGGGGAACTTGGATCTGCTGAATGTTCAATGACCGTCCCAGTATCAAGGCGCTTTTTCGGTTCACGCAAATAACCTTCGGGTAATAATTTTTCATTGCCTAAACCACGATTATTATCCAGTACGATCCACTCCAACTGACGTTGAAGCGCCCAATGCTGTAAACCATCATCGCAGATAATCAAATCCAATTCATGCTTGGATAGTAGCAGCTCAATACTTTGCTGGCGATTTGGACCGACCGCCATTGGCACACCTGTAGACTGAACAATTAAGCTCGGTTCATCACCCACGATTTCAGCCGTCGAGTCTAAATCCACATAGGCCGGAAATGGTCCTTGACCACCATAGCCACGACTGATCACACCAACACGCAGCTTTAAGCTATTCAAATAACTGACCAAATGAATGAGCAATGGGGTTTTACCACTTCCACCTACTGTGATGTTTCCAATGACCATGACTGGAATAGGCGCTTTATAGCTTTGCTTAATACCTGATTGATAGAGTTTTTTATTAAGTAAAAATCCACCACGATAAAGCCATGACAAAGGTCTAAACACAATGAGCCACTTTGCCTGTTCATTCCAAGCATCCTGAATCAATTGTGCAAAATACATGACTTAATTTTCCTCAAAATTACGCTGATGAAGTTGGTAATATGCACCACGTTGTGCCATCAATTCCGTATGCGAACCTTGTTCAATGATACGCCCTTTATCCATCACCACAATACAGTCTGCATTTTCAATGGTCGATAAACGATGCGCAATCACGATCGTGGTACGATCTTGCATCGCAGCGTCAAATGCTTGCTGAATGAAAAATTCAGACTCGTTATCTAGCGCACTGGTCGCTTCATCTAAAATTAAAATCGGTGCATTTTTCAAAATCGCACGCGCAATCGCAATACGTTGACGTTGACCACCAGACAGGTTTAAACCTTGCGCACCCAATGGAGTGTCATAACCTTGCGGTAAATCCATAATAAAATCATGTGCAAATGCAGCTTTAGCAGCAGCAATGACTTGTTCATCTGTTGCATGCTCGAGTTGACCATAAGCAATATTTTCACGCACAGTACGGTTAAACAAAACCACTTGCTGATTCACCATCGAAATCTGAGTACGCAAGCTATTGAGTTCTATGTCGTGAATATCATGCTGATCAAGCAACAATTGGCCTGAGGATACCTCTTGGTAACGCACCAACAGATTGACCAGTGAGGTTTTACCTGCACCTGAACGCCCAACCAATGCAACAGTTTGCCCTGCATTCACTTTTAAATTGAAGTCATGAATCGCATGGTGACCATCGGCATAGATCAAATTAACATTTTTAAATTCGACATCACCTTTCAAAGCAGGCTTCAGCGTGCCGTTATTCACCTCTTCTGGCATATCGAGCAATTCAAAAACTGAATAAGCTGCCGCCATGCCTCGTTGCAGTTTTTCATTGACATCCGTTAAGGTTTTAATCGGCTTACTCAACATACCTGCGGCAGTGATATAGGCAACAAACTCACCTGCTGATGTATCTTGTAAAATCTCAGGGCGTAGCGCGATATACATCACGATACTGAGCGCGATCGACATAATCAGCTGAACAATTGGGCTATTGAGTTGTTGCACCACAACCATTTTTAAGCCGCGGCGTAAGTTCTCCATTGAGCTTTCATAAAAACGTTTTTGTTCATAATCTTGCCCTGCAAAGCCCTTAACCACTAGGTTGCCTTGCACTGTCTCTTGCACCACATGGTTAACGTCACCCATGGTACTTTGCACTTGCATGGATAATTTACGCATGCGCTTGGATGCTTTACGGATAATCAGACCAATAATTGGGCCAAAAATCAAAATACATAGAGTTAAACGCCAGTTGGTATAGAGCAAATAACCCAATAATGCGATGGTAATCAGACCCTGTTGTACAATCGTTTTCAGTGACTCAGATGATGCTGCCGTCAACTGTTCAACGTTATACATAATTTTTGCAGTGATATGACCGCTCGAATTATCTAAATAATATTGCGAAGGCAAACGCATGAGTTTTGCGAACACTTGCTGACGAATATTAAAGATTAAGTTTCGAGAAATCACTGCGGTAAAATATCCCCCCATGAACAAACCGAGTCCACGGAAGAACATCAATAAAACCACCAAGAGTGGAAATAAGGTTGTAAAGCTTTGATCTTTGTTTTGAATGGCTTCAATAATGCGTTCCAATAATTTTGCGACAGAAACTTCTGTCGCAGCATTAATACCGAAACCAAGCAAAACCAGCAGGCCGATTCCCCAAAAAGGTTTTAAATAACTTAATAGGCGTAAATAGACCTTAAAATCGTGCTTCACTAATAACCTCGAGTTGGAACTTTGGTACTGATGTTGATATTCACAAATCCAAGTTGACCTGCAACATCCATCACCCGAATCACATCTTGATGTGTTGCTTTTGCATCTGCGGCAATCACAAACATTAAATCACGACGATCATTGGCTGTCTGTTTAATTGCAGTATTCAAATCAGAGACTTCTTTACTCGCCAATGACTGACCATTGACAGAATAATGTCCTGTTGAATCCACCACAACTTCAATTTTTTGATCATAGTTTTTAGGTGGAACACCTTGTGCATCTGGCAAAGTCAGGTTCATTCGACTCATCTGGTTAAAGGTAGTCGAGAGCAACAAGAACACCAAAATGAACATCAAACAGTCAATCATCGGTGTGAGGTTGATATGAATATCTTCAACCTGACGACGTTTAAATTTCATGCGCAGTCTCCACTCAGCTGGCTTTCTGAATGTCCTGACTTTCTACTTCAGGTGTTTTTTTATAAAACAAAGCGGCATGAAATAACGTCGACTGCTGTTCTAACTCAGCCACATATTCCTGAACCAAACGTTGGAAATAGCGATGTGCAAATAATGCAGGTACAGCAATTAACATACCGGCAGCAGTGGTAATCAAGGCTTTAGAAATACCCGGCATCATCAACACTGGATCACTATTGGTGCCTATATCAATCATTAAGAATGCTTCAATAATACCGATCACCGTACCCAACAAACCTAGTAAAGGTGCAACAGCGCTTAAAGTGCCCAAAAAGTTGATATTTTTTTCTAAATAACCAATTTCTTGTGACGCTGTGACTTCCATTTGCGCACGTGCATATTGCTCGTTTTGATCTTTACTGGTGTAACCAGCATCCAAGACACGACCCAATGTACTTTGTTGTAAAGTTGAACTTTGCTTTAGCTGCTGCACCACATCTTTCACCGATGTGTTTACATTCATCATCAAGTCTTTTGGTAACACCATTGATTTCTTTAAACGAATAAAGCGCTCAATGGTAATGGCTACCGTAAAGATCGAACAAATGACGAGCGGGATCATTAACCACCCGCCCGCTTTGACTAATTCCCACATTTGATTTTCCCCAATAAATCGAATTTAAAAATTATTCAGCTAGACAAATATTTAAAATGCCATCTAGCTCTTCAAGAGTATGGTAGCTAATCACCAGCTTGCCTTTCCCTTGTTTATTATGATCAATTTTCACGTCTGCCCTGAAACGATCAGAGAGACGTTGTGTCAGTTGTTGAATGTCTGATGAAACAATTGGTTTAGCTTTTTGTTGTTTTGGTGCATTCAAATCACGAACAAATTGTTCGGTTTGACGTACAGACATACTTTTTTCAATCACCATTTCAGCAACTTTAAGCTGATCTTTGGCTTTTAACGTCAAGATCGCACGTGCATGCCCCATATCGAGCAAACCTTGCTGCATAAAGTCTTTGACTTGATCCGCTAAAGACAAGAGGCGTAGCAAGTTACTAATCGTGGTACGTGCTTTACCGACCGTGTCAGCAATCTCTTGATGACTTAAACCAAATTCGTCATGGAAGCGTTGCAAAGCCATGGCTTGATCGATTGGGTTCAAATCTTGACGTTGAATGTTTTCAATCAATGCCAATGCAATTGCCACTTGATCACTCAAGTCACGAACAATGGCAGGAACTTCGGTTAAACCTGCAAGCTGAGCCGCACGCCAACGACGCTCACCAGCAATAATTTCGTAGGGATGCTTTTCATCTTCGACAGGACGAATGACGATTGGCTGCATGACACCATGCTTTTCAATCGATGCAGCAAGTTCTTGTAAATCTTGTTCTTTAATGAAACGACGCGGTTGATACTCGCCGCGTTTCAATAAATGCACATCAATTTGTTTTAACTGTCCATGATCTAAAGCTTTTGCTTCGAGCTGTAGTTTTTCTTTTTGGATTGAGCCGAGTAAGGCATCCAGACCACGACCTTTAGCCAGTCCGCGTTTTTTTACGGTCATGCTTTAGTTCCTTTTTTTACTTTGGTTTTTTTTAACATCTCAGCTGCCAAGTTCAAATAAGCAACTGCACCCTTCGAGCTTTTTTCAAAATAAATCACTGGCAAACCGTGCGCAGGCGCTTCAGCCAAACGAATATTACGCGGAATAACCGTGTCATAAAGTTTCTGACCGAAGTATTGTTCAAGCTCAGCAGACACATCACGTGTTAAGGCATTACGCGCATCGTACATGGTACGAAGCACACCCACGATCTCTAGATCTGGGTTTAAAGCTTGCTGAATACGGTCAATGGTTTGGGTTAGGTCAGCCAAACCTTCTAGGGCATAATATTCACACTGCATTGGAATAAGCACAGCACGTACCGCTGCAAGTGCATTGACAGTGATCAAACTTAAACTTGGTGCACAATCGACAATAATATAGTCGAAGTCTTTTTCGACGCTTGCCAATGCTTCACGTAAAATAAACTCACGACCGTCTTGATCTGCAATTGCAAGCTCAACGCCAGCTAAGTCACGGTTTGCACCTAAAACTTTATAGCCCACTTCCGCTTTATAAATAGCGGTTTCAATTGGCACTTCACCAAGTAAGACATCCGTGACTGAATACAACAAATCATTTTTTTGAATGCCCGAACCCATCGTGGCATTGCCTTGTGAATCCATGTCCACAAGTAAAACTCGTTTTTTTAATATGGCTAAAGATGCAGCCAAGTTCACAGCCGTTGTGGTTTTACCTACGCCACCCTTTTGGTTTGCAATCGCAATAATTTGAGCCATGGTAACCCCAGTCCTTTGAAAATTTTAAATACGTTTAAGAAAAATTAAATGACGCTGCTCATCAAGTCGTGGAACTTTTAATGCAACGATATCAATCTTGAAATCACTTTTTAGTGTTTCAACTTCTTCTTCAGGAATTAAGCCTTTCATCGACGCGATAATACTTTGCGCATGCATATACGGTTTAGACGCATCCACAAAATCCGTTAACGATGCAAAAGCACGACTGGTGATCACATCAAACTGCCCCAGTTCATTAATGCTGTCTTCATTTTCGACACGTGTTTGTACCGCAATGACATTTTTTAGTTTTAAGTCAGCAATAAATTGTTTTAAGAATCGAATTTTTTTACCGTTGGCATCTAAAAGCACACATTCACGTTCAGGCTGACACAGTGCAATGATCATGCCCGGCATGCCACCACCCGTACCGATATCCAATAAACGACCTGCAGGCAAATCATTTAGGATACTTAAGCTATCCAATAAATGCTTAACCAACATTTCTTTAGGATCACGAATAGCGGTCAAGTTATACGCTTTGTTCCACAGCACTAGGGCATCTTGGTATTTCAGCAATAGATTTAATGCTTCTTCACTCAAATCTAAGCCAAGCTTTTGACTACCTTGCTTTAAGTCTTGAAAAAAAGGATGCATAAAGAAGACATCTCAATAAAAATTAACTGAAGTATACCGATTTCTAAGCCGTGGAACAGTAGCTAACGCTTAGCGAATATGCACTTAATCGTACATGCCTTGGCGAATCTGTAGATCTAGATCACTTAAACGCTCAGGTGTGCCAACATCAACCCACGCAGTTTGCATTTTCTCTGCAGAAATTTTTCCATCCAACATGGCTTGTTTCAATAAAGGTGCGAGCGGACGCTTACCCGCTTCCAATCCATTAAACATGTTTGGATGTATAACTGCGATTCCGCTATAGGTGAGTGCTTCGCCTGCATGTTCTTGCTCAAAGGTATAACTACGCCCAGCATCCAAGATAAAATCACCCTTTGGATGTTGCGCTGGGTTGGTCACATAGACCAAGTGTGCCAAGTCATCTTTTAGCTCAACATTGAGCAAGGCCGAAAAATCGTAGGTCGTCCAGACGTCACCATTGACTAAAATAAACGGTTCTGTCCCAAGCAAAGGTAAAGCATTAATAATGCCACCGGCTGTTTCCAGACCTTCCGCTTCACGTGTCCAACGAATATCTACACCAAACTGCGAACCATCACCCAAAGTACCAATCAGGATATCTGCAAGCCATGCAGAATTGATGATGATTTCAGTTACGCCAATTTTTTTTAACTTTTCTATATGCCAAACAATCAGTGGTTTTCCACCCACTTCAAGCAAAGGCTTTGGCTTATACAATGTTAAAGGGCGCATCCGATTTCCGAGACCCGCCGCTAAAATCATGGCTTTCATTATGCAACAACCTCATAAGTGCCGTATTTGGCTTCAAATTTCGGCAATACTTTAGCCTGAATAAATTGCATAAAAGGTTGTAATTCTGCATACGGTTTACTTTCTTCAAGTAAATACCACATCACACGCGGCAAATCTTTGAGATAACCCGATTTACCATCACGCTCAAATAAGCGCACAAAAATACCTAAAATTTTGATATGACGTTGAATCGCCATCAGGTCAGCGTCTTGTTTGAATTGCTCAAAGTTACGACCTTCTTTAGCCGATGCAGGTAGCAAATCATAGAACGTTTTAAACCATGCATAAACGCGATCTGCATTCCACTGCACATAGGCATCACGTGTGATTGAGATCAAATCATAAGTATCTGCACCAATCACAGCATCTTGGAAGTCAATCACACCCTGATCTTGCTCACCATCAAGTACCATCAAATTACGGCTATGAAAATCACGATGCACAATCACTTGAGGCTGAGCCAATGCAGCATTGGCTAAGATAGCAAAGGTACGTTTAATGAGTGCCGATTCTTCTTCAGTAGGCTGCACTTGTAGAGATAGCAATAACCAATCGGTTAGCAGCTCCATTTCAGAAATCAGCTTTTCATAGGTATATGCAGGAAAATGAGCAGTACCATCAATTGACTGTAATTGAATCAACTGTTTAAAACTTTGAGCATAATGTGCGTCTACGGTTTGATCATTCAACAACGTGGACAATAAAACATCACCAAAATCCTCTAACAATAAGAAGCCTTGATCAAGGTCTTTGGCCACGATATGTGGTACACGCACGCCATGTGCATCAAAAAATTCATCAATCGACACAAAAGGACCACAATCTTCTTTTTCTGGTGGTGCATCCATGAGCATAAATGTTTTATTATTCAATTTGATTCGTGCATAACGACGGAAGCTTGCATCGCCTGCTAAGAAGTTAATTTCAAATTGATCTGAATCGAGTACAGATGAAATCCATGTTTGTATCAATTGTTCACGTTGTGTATTCATTTGCGATAAATTCTAATACAGGCTGAGTTTTTAAAGTGCTAAGTGTAGCTACTTATCAACTTTTTCTCTATGATGCGACAATAATTAATTGCGATTAAGCATACCTGGTTAATGAGACAAATGAAGCATCAGTTTAAATTTAATCCTTTAGCGACTGCGATCTTAACCCTTCTATGTGGTAGCTCGTTACCAAGCTATGCAGCACCTGTTTCAAACCCGTCCACGGATGACGATACAGAACAACTCAAACAAAGCATTTCAGAAGCTTATCCGGGGCAGCAGTTCTTCGAACAATATTATGTCGATAAATCTGCACCTGAAGCACAGATTCGCAACACCAATCAATTAAGTTCTGCGTTTTGTACAGGCACCTGGATTACCCCAGTTGCTCCAACAACGAAAGCAGTCGCACCTGAAGATGCAACCTCTACCATTACCGCAGACTATGGTCATTTTGACCCGAATGGCGACTCCATTCTTGAAGGTAATGTTCTGATTGACCAAGAAGGTCGTCAAATTCGTGCCGATCAAATCAAAATTGATAAAACCCAAACCTACGCCAATGCTTCTGGCCGCGTACAAATGGCACAGTCTGGGCTGATTTCTCAAAGTGATTCGATTGATTACAATTTAAAAACCCAACAGGGTGATTTAAATAACAGTTTCTTTATTGCTGAACAGCAGCATGCACACGGTCGCGCTGAAAAAATTTCGCGCACTTCAACAGAAACCCTAGAATTAGAAAATGCGGTTTATACCACTTGTCCACCCGATGAAAAACCAACGTGGAAAATTCAAGCAGACAAAATTAAGCTGAATCAAGAAACTGGCCGCGGTGAAACCAAAGGTACAACATTATATGTAAAAAACGTACCTGTGATGGCTGTGCCCTACTTCAACTTCCCGATTGATGACCGCCGTACCACAGGTATTTTGACCCCAAGCTTTGGTTTTACCAATGATGGCGGTATTGAACTTGCAGTACCAGTTTACCTAAACCTTGCGCCAAACTATGATGCTACAGTAACACCACGTTATATTGCAGACCGTGGCGCAATGATGGAAGGTGAATTCCGTTATTTGACCAAAAACTTTGGTTCAGGGATGGTGTGGGGGGGTTATTTACCATCCGACCAAAAGTATGATGATCAGGATCGTAAAGACTTACATTTCCTACATAACTGGAAAATTAACGATCAATTCACGACAAATTTAGAATACAATTATGCATCTGATAAAGACTATTTCTCAGATCTCAATAATAATCCAAACTCAAAAACTGACCTGAACTTACGCCGTGCATGGGAACTCAATTATAAAAATGGTATCCCTGGCCTAAAAGCACAGCTTAAAGTGGAAGACTTCCAAACACTGGATAAAACTGTCAGTGATGAAGACCGTCCATATGCGCGCTTGCCACAATTCCTACTGAACTACAAGACTGGTAATCCGCTCGGCTTACAGTACGAATTTAACAATGATACGGCTTACTTCAAAAAGAACTTACGTAGCAACGATATTCCAAGCAGCACTGTCGATTCGCCAATGTATGAGCCAAGCGGCGCGCGTATTTATAACGACTTTAGTGTACGTTATAACTATCGTACCCCATGGTCATTTGTGATTCCTGAAGCAACGATTCGTAACGTCAACACCATTTACGATCAAGACACCGTTAATGCACAAAACATTAGTTCATCAAATGAAAGTAAATCGGTCGTTGTACCGCAATTCACTTTAGATGCGGGTCTTGTGATGGAGCGCGAAGGTCGTTATCTACAAACCTTAACGCCTCGCTTCTTCTATGCGTATTCTCCATACAAAAACCAAGACACTAACCCGAACTTTGACTCAACCACAGCGTCAATTAACTATGACCAATTATTTAGCCCGCGTCGCTTCTACGGTAATGACCGTTTAGAAGACAACAACTTCGCATCTCTAGGTTTAAGCTATAGTTTATTTGATGATGTAGGTCTTGAGCGTTTAAAAGCTAGCGTTGGTCAAAGTTTCTATTTTGAAGACCGCCGCGTCACGCTAAACAACGTCTCTGATAAATTTGATACCGAACGCCATACTGGCCCTGTCGTGAGCATTTCTAGCCAACTATCTGACAGCATCAGTGTCAATGCCAATTCTGCATGGATGGCGAATGGTGATAATGCTCAGCGCGATATTCAAATGTATTACACAGGAAATAAAGGCAATTTATACAATGTCGGTTATTTCTATCGTAAAGACATTCCGAACCGCCAAGACAGCTATGACCAAGCAGTAGCATCGTTTATTCAACCTATACACAATAACTGGCGTATTATCGGTCATGCACAATATGACCTCGACAACAGTATTGCGCGTGAATATTTACTTGGTGTGAACTACGAGTCATGCTGCTGGGGTGTTTCAGTTTATGGTCGTTCGTACTATAACGATTTAGATGATGTAACATCTTCAGATGTTAAACCAAAACGTGCCATTATGGCGGAGTTCACCCTAAAAGGTTTAGGTGGCTTCAACAATAAATTAACCTCTTTGCTTGAAAACCGAGTGTTGGGTTTTAACAATATTAATCAATCTTGGACAGAACGTTAATGAAGACAAAACAGTTAAAACAAATTTTTAAAGCGTCAGCTTTGGCACTTTGCCTATCGACTTCTGTATCTGTATTTGCTGCTGCGCAACCTAAAGATGAAATTGTAGCTGTCGTTGACAATAGCGTGATTCTACGTAGTGATCTTGATCAAAGCATTGCCGAAATTACTCACCAACTTCAAGCAAAAAAACAAACCATCCCACCGACCGAATACTTGCAGCAACAAGCTTTAGAACAGCTGATTACGCGCCAAGCACAGCTTGAACAAGTGAAACGCTATAACGTCAAAGCGGATGAAAAATCACTCAATGAAGCCGTACTTAAAGTTGCAAAAGACGCAGGCTCTCCAAGCTTAGAAGCGTTTCAGCAAAAATTAGATGCTGTTGCGCCAAATACCTATGCAGGTTTACGTGCACGCATCGCTGAAGACATCGCTTTACAACGCCTACGCCAACAGTTGGTCACTTCTCGCATTCAAATCAGTGACCAAGATGTGAAAAACTTCTTAAGTTCACCACAAGGTCAAGCTGCGCTAGGTAATCAAGTCCACGTCTTACATGTACGCGTTGCTAGCAGTGATAATGCCGTTAAAATCGCTGAAGACATTCGTAAAGAACTGGCAGCAAGTAACGATGTTAAAGCGATTACCAACAAATACAGCACCAAAGACATTAAAGTTGACGGTGCAGATATGGGCTTCCGCAACTTATCTGATATTCCAGATGAACTTGCTGCACGTGTAGCACCTTTGCAAGTCGGTCAAACCACTGAACTGATTTCAGTACGTGATGGCGTTCATGTTTTAAAATTGGTTGACCGTAAAGGTGGCGAACAAAAAGCCATTGTTCCACAATACCAAACTCGCCATATCTTGATTCAACCTTCTGAAGTGGTGAGTCCTGAAAACGCAAAACAAATGATAGACAGCTTGTATAACCGCCTGCAAAAAGGTGAAGATTTTGCTGTCTTGGCTTCAACATTCTCGAATGACACCGGTTCTGCTGCCAATGGTGGTAGTTTAGGTTGGGTTAGCCCAGGTGTTATGGTTCCAGAATTTGAAGCGATGATGAAATCAACAGCGAAAGGTGAAATCAGCAAACCTTTCCAATCTCAGTTTGGTTGGCACATCCTGCAAGTAACAGATACACGTCAACAAGACATGACACATGAAGTACAAGAACGTATGGCACGTCAGATTTTAGGTGAGCGTCAATTTGACACTGAACTGGACAGCTGGTTACGTGAAATACGCAACAATGCCTATGTTGAAATTAAAGACCCTGCTCTAGATCGTAAAAAGAAATAAGTGAATAAACAAAAAACCAGCTTCGGCTGGTTTTTTTATGTCGATTCTTATCATCATTCAGCACTTTAGTAATTATTACATACCCTTTGTGAAAACAATCTACTCTTTTATAGGCAAAAAAAACCTCCCATTTGGGAGGTTTTTTTAATTCAATTAACGATTGTTGTTTTCGTCGTCTTGAGCATCTTCAAATTTAGTTTCGCCATCAAAACCAGCATTTTGACCGCCGAAACCACTTTGACCACCGAAGCCACCTTGACCACCAAAGCCACCTTGAGAGCCGAAACCACCTTGACCACCGAAGCCACCTTGACCACCGAAGCCACCTTGACCACCGAAACCACCTTGACCACCGAAGCCACCTTGGCCACCGAAGCCACCTTGTTGACCGCCGAAGCCGCCTTGTTGACCACCGAAGCCGGCAGCGCCTTGAGCACCAGCAGGAGCACCAGCAGGACGTGGGTTACGTGCTGGAACAACAGTTGAAATAGCATGTTTGTAAACCATTTGGCTTACAGTATTTTTTAATAAAACAACGTATTGGTCGAAAGATTCAATATGACCTTGTAATTTAATACCGTTGACAAGGAAGATCGACACAGGAATACGTTCTTTACGGAGAGAATTTAAGAACGGATCTTGTAAAGTTTGACCTTTAGACATGTTATAACTCCAAAAAATAATAAAAATCAGCGCAAAAGCTACCTTTACTTTTCAATTAAAAATTATCAAAAAGGTAGTCTGTAAATTTTGCTTTATCCGTAGCACTTTCGCAAGTCTTCTTGAGCCTGCTGCGCAGTTAAATATGTAGTAAATTTATGCGTTTCTTGCAAAGATCTTAACCAAGTATATTGACGTTTTGCAAGTTGTCGTGTTGCAAAAAGTGCCTTATCCTCCATTTCACGCTGTTTTTCGCTACTTTGATCACTATTTTTCAAAAAATCTAAAGCTTGACGATATCCAACTGAGCGCATAGAGGGTAAATTTTCATCTAAATCGTATTTTTCAATGAGAGCTTTCACTTCATTTAAAAATCCAATTTCCCACATTATTTTTAGACGTCGAGCTATACGCTCATGTAACTCTAATCGGTCGGGCAATAATGCGTAATTATGAAAATTGTATCGGTATGGTAGGTTTTTAGGTTGCTCAGCTTGTAACTGAGTAATGGGTTTACCGGTTAACTTAAAAACTTCGAGCGCACGGATAATTCGTTGCTTATCACTCGGTTTAAATTTTTCACCTGCCAATGGGTCTACATTGCACAATTCTGCATATACAGCATCCCAACCTTGCGACTCAGCTTTGGCTTCAATTTCAGCACGTACAGCATAGTCTGCACTTGGTAAATTTGAAGACAACCCTTCCAATAAAGCCTTGTAATACAACATCGTACCACCGACTAATATCGGTGTTTTACCTCGGGCATGCATATCATCAATCAGCACACAGGCATCTTCCACAAAGTTCGCTGCCGAATACACTTCTAGCGGACTGATAATATCAATCAAATGATGTGGATATTTCTCCAACTCAGCTTTACTCGGCTTGGCCGTACCAATATCCATATCCTGAAAAACCAAAGCAGAATCGACAGAAATTAATTCGAATCCACCTTGCTCGTATAATTCACATGCCAAGGCGGTTTTACCGCTTGCAGTTGGTCCCATTAAGTTGATGACCGGCAATTGATTTGACATGTAAAACTACTCTCCCCGAGCAAAAAGTTTATCTAGCTGTGCCAATGGAAACGCACGCCACGTCGGACGCCCATGGTTACATTGGCTGGCAAATTCAGTTTGTTCCATCTGACGCAGTAATGCATTCATTTCAGATAGACTTAAAATACGGTGTGCGCGTACAGCGCCGTGACAGGCCATGCCTGCCAATATTTGATCACGCTTTTGTAGTAACCCTGCAACCTGATCACTTGGGTCTAAATCATTTAATAAATCTGGAATCAGCGCATCAAAGTCTGCTTTATGCAAAATGGCAGGAACACCTCGGACAATGACTTGCTCATCGCCATATTGGTCTATTTCTAAACCTAGGCGTGCCAATTGTTCTTTGAGCTCATCGACGCGCATCGCTTGCATCCGACTGATACTGACGACTTTAGGAATCAGCAACTGCTGTGATGTCCAAAACTCAGGTTTATCCCAAGCCGTTTTCATTTGTTGTAAAACGATGCGCTCATGCGCAGCATGCATATCAACAATGATTAAACCTTCGGTGTTTTGGGCCAAAATATAAATACCATGCAATTGCGCAATGGCAATCCCCAAAGGATGCTCATCAACTTTCTGCTGAATATGTTCAGCTAAAGCGGTATCCGGATCATTTAACGACTCAGTTTGACGTAAAGGCGCTAAATAACTTTGCAATGCATTATTGAGCTGTCTGGAACCCGCTATATTTGACTGATATCCAGTGCTATTGTTCGACGCATTTGAATATTGCTGTGTATAAGCTTCCTGACCTGTTGGCGCATGATTTGAAGCATATTGCACCGTTGCTGGCGAACTAAAGTCAGTAAGTCCACCTGCGATCTCTGGACTGACAAAATTTGTGCCTTGCTCTGCAACTGGCTGAGGTTGATGTAATGAAAATTGTTCCTGATGACGCGGCTGCGGAATAATATTTTCGTGTGCCTGCCCATCAAGTTTCATTGCAGATGACAATTCGGCGGTCGCGGTTTGAAATTGCGCTAATGTCGATTTGGCAAAATGACGAACAAACTCATGTACTTCACGTTGATTTAGAAACCGAATTTCATGCTTGGTCGGATGCACATTCACATCGATATTTTCAGGATCAACTTCCATAAATAACAAATAAGCGGCATGTTGATGCCCATGCAAAATACCGTCATAAGCCATGCGAAGTGCATGTGAAACGGTCTTGTCTTTTACGATACGTCCATTCACATATACGTATTGCATATCGGCCTGCGCACGTGCATCTGAAGGATGGCCTAACCAACCACTGAGACGCATATTGACGCTATCAGCATCTATCCAGTACGCATTTTCAGTAAATTGACGGCCTAATAATTGTTGTACCCGCTGAAAACGGAGCGCGCCACTGTCTGCAATCGGCAAGTTCAGCTTAATACTATTGTTATGCTCAAGGACAAAACGTATATCAAAATGGGTCAGTGCCAAACGACGGACAATTTCTTCGATATGTCCAAACTCAGTCCCCGGTTTTTTGAGGAACTTACGCCGTGCAGGCACATTAAAAAATAAATCTTGCACACGGATGGTGGTGCCTTGCGTCGCTGCCACAGGCTGAATTTCTTGCGAATCAAATGCAGTGCCATTTACTTCGACCTGATAGCCTACACCGTCATCATTTTGGCTACTGGTCAAAGTCAAACGAGACACCGCAGCGATCGAAGCCAAGGCTTCCCCACGAAAACCTAGACTTACAATGGCATGTAAATCTTCAGCAGTTTGGATTTTACTGGTGGCATGGCGCATGACCGCCAAAGGTAAATCTTCAGGGTGGATGCCCCGACCATTGTCAATAATTTCAATCAGTGTACTGCCGCCTTGTTCAATACGAACAATCAACTCAGTCGCCCCTGCATCAATGGCATTTTCCAGTAATTCTTTGACCACAGAAGCGGGACGTTCAATCACTTCCCCTGCGGCAATTTGGTTGGCTAAGGCAGGATCAAGCGTTCGAATGCGGCGGGCACTGATTTCATTCAGCATGGTTAAATTTTTGCTCCAAAGCGTTTTGCAAAGTTTTTGAAGAAGAGCTTAAAGTCGCTGTACGGGTGGTTTCATCCGCAGACTTTTCAATATTAATAATTAAATCAGCCTCAGGGATTTCGTCGCCCCCTTTAGATGGCCATTCAAATAAAAATAGGGCGTTCGGCGTTTCTAAATAATCACGGATACCCATAAGTTCAAGCTCATAAGGGTCATTCAGACGATATAAATCAAAATGAAAAATATCTTGTCCTTGAATATTGTAAGGTTCAACCAATGTATAGGTTGGACTTTTTACCGCACCTTGATGACCCAAGTGTTGTAAAAAATAACGTGTTAACGTGGTCTTTCCTGCACCCAAGTCACCAATTAAATACGCTACACCCGTCGTAAAATGCGTCGCCAGTACGGTAGCTAAGTTTTGGGTATCGACTTCACTATTAAGTTCCAGACTGAATGAATACTGCATATTACTCACAACATGTACATAAGAATTAAATATGATAGCATCGCACTGGCTAAAATGGATATGTTCACACTATAGATTGAGCATTTTTCATGATGTGTTCTCTGCTTCATTTGCTCAGTTTTTAGATCTTTCTTCATGCACAGTTTTGAATTTACTCCCCCGATGATCAATGGTGTCAGTGCCAGCAAAGTCTTCCTAGACGGTCAACACACGCAAGCCTCTACCGTCTATGCATATTTGTGTGAACAATTTCCTCATATCCAAGCAGCAGAGTGGCAACAACGATTTAAGGATGGATTGGTCTATGCCGCAAATGGTGACGTTTTAACGATAGACAGTCCTTTTGAAGCCAATCGTCATGTTTATTATTATCGATTCTTAGCGCATGAAATCCATGTTCCTTTTGAGCATCAGATTTTGTTTGAAAATGATCATTTCATTGTGGTCGATAAACCACATTTTCTCACCATGAGTCCAACCGGTCAGTATGTACAAGAAACCTTATTGGTTCGACTCAAAAAACAAACGCAGCTTGAACAGCTAACGCCGATTCATCGTTTAGATCGTGAAACTGCCGGCGTGGTGCTCTTCTCCAAATGTGTCGAAAGCCGTGGGCTATATCAACAGATGTTTGCCAAGCGGCAAGTTCAAAAAACCTATCATGCCATTGCAGCTTATCGAGATGAATTAAATTTCCCTATCACAACTCGCTATCGTATGGAAAAAGGTCAGCCTTTTTATACAATGCAACTGGTAGATGGTGAGCCAAATAGTGAAACATACATTAAGCTGATCCAGCAGCATGGAAACCATGCAAAGTATGAATTAAAGCCCCATACCGGCAAGCAACACCAACTTCGTGTACATTTAAATGCTTTGGGCATTCCAATTCAAAATGACCCCTTTTATCCAGTAGTACAACATAAGGTAGATGACGATTTCAGCCAACCTTTACAACTACTTGCGAAACATCTTGAGTTTATCGATCCTGTGACAGAGCAGGCTTTTCAATTCAGTTCTGCCTATGAATTGACACTGTAAATCGATTGTCATTACATTAAATTGATAAAATACTGCCGAACATTCTTGAATTTATGATAGTTTTGATTAGAATAAATGCGAAAAGTTAAGTATTTTAAAGCTTTCTAAGAATATGAGAAAAACTGAAGTCTACCAAATCCGCCTCGATTCACAGGAAAAGAAACAGGCCTTTGCCGTGTTTAAACAATTAGGCATTACACCTGCACAGGCTGTACGTCTATTCTTTAAACAAGTTGTTTTAACCAAATCAATCCCCTTCTCTATTGAAAACCAAAATATCAATATTGAACAATTGATTAAGTTACGCAAATTAAAACAACAAGAAGCCCAAGCCATTTCAACCACTGAAATTAGCCCTGCTGAATTAGAAATTTTAAATAATGATCCATTATTAGATGATGATCATCTCGACTTGTTTGAAGAACTCAATGCAATTTTGGGTGAAAGTGACAAAACTTAACACTGTCGCATTTATAAACAATTTATAAATCAACCAATTTCGAAAATTCGATATGCTTCATGCAAGACTGATAAAAATAGCATGGAGTATAGAAAAAAATGATCGTTCGACGCGCAACAGAAGCAGACCTTCATCCACTTGCTGTTTTATTTGATGAATATCGCCAATTTTATGGCACCTCTTCTAATCTTGATATCTCATATAAATTTCTAAGACAACGTTTTGAAAATAATGAAAGTGTAATTTTTATTTGCTTAAAAGATGATGTGATTACTGGGTTTATCTTACTGTATTTGGGCTTTTCATCTGTGGCTTGTTCAACCTACTATATTTTAGATGATGTCTATGTCAGCCCTGTATATCGTCGTCAGGGTTCAGCCAAACAATTGATCGATACCGCGGTTCTCTTTGCTCAACATGAAGGTGCGCTTCGAATCAGCCTCGAAACTCAAAAAAATAACTATCACTCACATCAGCTCTATGAATCGATGGGCTTCATTAAAGATGATGAATTTCAAACTTATCATTACTTTATTCGCTAATGCCTTGCTCGGCATTAAAATACATCATCAACGCATATTAGAAACGAATCTTTCGATCAGTAGATAGCAGACATATTAAGGGGCTTTAATACCGCACATTCATCCTTCAAATGATGACGTATCAAAGCCCAATACCCATTACTGTGGATTTAGATTTTCACGAAATTTCGATTGTTCAATTTGCGCTGCATTCAAATAAATCCATTCACCCTCAGCGAGATCTTCAAGCTTTAATTGTCCAATTTGAGCTCGATGTAAAGTTTCAACTTTATTACCGACAGCCGCCAACATCCGCTTTACTTGATGATAGACCCCTTGATGGACAGTCATTTGTAATTGCTGTGAAGCCAATAGCTGTACATCGGTTGCAGCGAAGATGCCTTTTTCGTTTCGAAGCTCCACGCCTTGTTCTAATTGTTGTATTTGCTCAGGCGTCACAGGATCTGCGGTATGCATCGAATACACTTTGGCAACATGCTTTTTAGGGTGTGTAAGCGCTTGTAGATATTGACCATCATCCGTGAGCAGCAACAGTCCCGTGGTGTCTTGATCCAGTCGCCCGACGCATTGCAGACCACGATTTAACAGCACATCATCAAATAATTCAAAAACACTAAAATGATGGGTTGCCTGATGCGAACATTCATAACCTTGGGGTTTATTTAACGCAATATAGATATGCTCACGATAGACATAGTCCTGACCATGCACACTGTAAGTTAAATCATTCAAGTCCAGTTTTTGCTTTGGATTATCTACAATCTCAGCGTGTATTTCGACCGCACCATTTTTAATCAACTGTTGGCAATATTTACGCGAACCAAAACCTTGTGATTGCAGCATTTTTTCCAAAAACATAGAACAACCTAATAAACACCATATATTGCTATTTTATACTGAACCACGAGCCAACTTGCAGGAAAAATAGCGGAAATAATCTTGAACGCCAGTTTTTAATGTTTCTGCGCTACACTATTGATTATTTATTGAAGTTTCTCACGAATATCCTATGTCTCAGTTGGATTTAAATCTGATCGTGTTATTGGTGTTATTGGCTTGTGGCATCTTTAGCCACAATACAGCGATCACCATAGCAGCAGGTGTCTTGATTATTTTCCGCATCACGCCTTTAAGTGAATTTTTCCCCTATCTGCAACAATATGGCTTAAACATTGGCATTATTATTTTAACCATTGGCGTACTCACGCCGATCGCTAGCGGAAAAATACCCGGTGATTCGATTTTAAAATCCTTTTTAAGTTGGAAATCCCTCGTCGCAATCGCCATTGGCATCTTTGTCGCATGGTTAGGCGGTCGCGGTGTCAAACTGATGTCCAATCAGCCAGATGTGGTTGCCGGACTATTGATTGGGACAGTCGCAGGTGTTGCCATGCTGCGTGGTGTACCTGTCGGCCCACTCATTGCAGCAGGCATCTTGTCGCTACTGATTGGGATTAAACAATAAGGCCGTTGCTGACATAGCGGTTTAACAAAATTTTAATTTGAGCCATGCTGCATTTGAAATAAACGTCGACTAAGCATGATTCCAACGAATGATAATGCTGACATCAAGATCCCCGCCCAAAACCACGCTCCAGTTTGTGAAACCACAGTGGCAATCACAGGTGGCAGAACAAATTGTGATATGGCAGAGCATTGTAAAATCATGCCGACCGTCGTACTAATTGCCGCAGGATAAGGTGCAAAATGCAGTGATTGCGCAAAGACCGTCGCAGCAACCAAGCCTCCAAAAAGCGAAAAACTAAACACCGTTAAATATTGCAATAAAAACGGTAACGCATCTTTAAAGAGATAAAACCCTAAGGAGCAAATGATCAAAACTGCAAAACCCAGTTGGACTAAAGTTTTAGCTTGAAAACCACGCTGTAATAGCAGTCCACACCCCCATGTGCCCACTGCATTCGCAACGGCAACACTGGCTGTTAAAGCGCCTGCCAATTCAGCTGAAATTTGGTTTTGTGCATAAATCATCGGTAAGAAACCCACCAAAGCAAACCATTGCCCTGCATATGTCCCAAAAATGAGCGCCAAAAGCCATGCTGCTGGATGTTTCAGAGTATCCCGAATGAGACCAATAATAGGTGTTGTATTCAGCGCCACATTAGGCTGAGGAATAAACATAGCGATACAGAGTAGTAATGCTGCAGTAATCATAGCGAAACTGAGCCAAACCACACTCCAACCATATTGAGCAATTAGAAATGGCGCAACCAATAAGGCTATGCCCATACCTCCGCCCATATAAGCACTCCACAGTCCCATCTTTGCGCTGATGTGCTGTAGCGGTACAAGCTGACGGATAAATGCAGGCCCTGTGAGTGTCACCAATAAGAAGCCAAATCCTTCTATGACACGCAGTAGCAACAAGACATCAAAGCTTTGTGCAAAGCTCCCCCATGCACTTGCTATCGTCAATAGACTTAAGCCCAATAAGATACACAGTTTAAATCCAATTTTTTGGATATAACTACCAATCAACAATGCAAAGCACATTCCTGCACCCTGTACTAGTGAGAGCAATAAACCAGACTGAATAAAGCTAATGCCGAGTTGCTGTTGTAATACAGGTATTGCGGGCGGTAGTTTCCCGATATGCATTGCAGCAACAAAACCTGCCGCAATAATGAATAAATCTTTTGACATCCCTTTCATTGAATTGTCATGCTCTTTTCGCCATGCAATAGTGCACAGCTTAACAATTCAAAATATTATTTTGAGTCAAAAAACAAATGACCTTAGATGATTTTTCAATTATTTAATCATCTTGCACCGTCACATGCTAAGCGCACTTTGATTTAAATTAAACAACGATACTTAGTCATGTCATCTGCAATTATTTGAGACAACACGTATTCCCATCAAAAATGTTTTTTCTGATACTTTCAATAATTTGGCGGTAGTGAAGGAATTCACCTGCATAACAATTAGTGAATTATTTAAGCAGTGAGTTATTCAATATTTACTTGTTTCCGTTCACGCTTATTGGCGTACATTTTCAAATCTGCCATTTCGACCAATTGATCGATGGATTCGGCATCTTCTGGAAATAAAGCCATGCCAATACTGGCACCAATTTTCAAACTCATTTGCTCAAATGCAAACGGTAGTCCGCAACTTTCTGCGATTCGATTCATCGCCGTTTGCGCACGCTCTAAGTTGGCAATATTGGTTAAAATCACAGCAAATTCATCACCACCCAAGCGTGCAACCAAGTCATCTTGACGTGTTTCACGCAAAATGCGCTGTGCAATTTCTTTCAGTGCAGCATCCCCAATGCGATGTCCAAACTGATCATTAATCGGCTTCAGACCATCCATATCAATCATCAAGATACCTAGCACTTTTTTCTGCGCACGTGCTTTTTCTATACCTTGGCGTAAAAAGTCGACAAACAAAGCCCGATTAGCTAAACCTGTTAAGCTATCTTGAGTCGCCAATTTATATAACTCTGTCGCACCGAAACGTGTTGCATGGTACATCGCCGCAGCGATCAACTCAGACATCAAACTCAATATATGTAAATCGGCTTCCTGAAAGGCATCGACTTGGTCAGAGTAAATCTTTAAAACACCGACACCTTCATCACAATGAATCAATGGCACTACTGCCATCGAACGCAATCCAACACGTTGACATGCCACGCGATCTACCCGTGCATCTGTTTCCGAATCTTGGCAATACAGTGTTTGTTTTTGCGCTATACATAGACCCGATAAACTATTTTCAATATGAAGTCTTAAACCCAGTAAATGACTCGCCCCACCAGACACTGCACGATAGACCATATCACCATCTTCAGCCAACTCTACAACTGCACCTTTAGCATGTGTAATCTGCTGCGCCTGTTCTGCCACTACGGTCATCACTGCATTTAGATCTAAACCCAGTTTGGCAATAGCTGTCTGAGTTTGAATCACAGACATGAGTTGAGTTGGTGAGGGTTCTATAGAATTGGGCATGATTGAGTTCAAACAGGGTTCAATGTGAGATACAGCTCAATTCTAAAAATTATTCATCCACTTGTATAGCGATCTTAAAGTGATTTCTGTGCATTCAAGCACTTTAGATACAACTCTTTTAGATACGGCTCTTTAAAAAATTGCACTCAAGGAAACAACAGAGCAAGCAGAATCATCGATACACATATCGAAGGTTGGGGAAAGTCATGATGTATGGATGGCCCACGTATTTTACGACTCTCCCCCTGGATATTATTTCAATGCATAAATTTCACTCTGCATCCATTCTCCGCCTTCCAGTTGTACATCGACAGCAACACGTTGATATTCAGTACCTTCAAATTCATCTAAAGCAGCCCAATGAGCTGCTAAGTTTTCAGAGATAAAAACATAGCCTTCAATGGCTTGACCTGCCTTCGATAAACGGATGCCCGGACTGCCCATCGCCGCACCCCAGCCTTTATGTTCTAACTCACCCCAAACCACACCTTTCTTCCACTCGCCACCTATGTGCTCCATCACATGAGCATTGGGCTGACCTAGACGTAATGTCCCGCATACAAAAAGACTCTGTGTCATAGATCCTCCTTAGTTGGAATAATATTGATTGCGCTTTTGTGAGAATTTCGCCAACTGTTTTAGGAAGCCTTCAAAATAGCTTTTTTCAGCCTCTTCGGTACGATAGCCTGCGTACAAGGTCCGTCTTAAACCTTCAGGTGAAACACAATCTAAACGTCGAGAGGTCACCCAACCTTTTTGCTCATATTCATTCACTACCCAATCAGGTAATGCCGCGATACCACGACCACTAGCAACCAACTGAATCAGCATCTGGGTCAAATCTGTAGTACGAACGTGTTTAGGTTGAATATTGGCCGGTAAAAATAATTTTGCCATGATATCTAAACGATGTTTATCGACCGGATAGGTAATCAGCGTTTCTTCTGCTAATTCTTGAACAGTCACATTTGTCGCACGAACCAATGGATGTGTATTTGACAATACCAAACGAGACTCATATTCAAAGATTGGGAAATATTCCACACCTTTTAAATTGATTGGGTCTGCCGTAATCAGAAGATCAAACTCGCCCGTTTGTAATAGTTCATGCGGATTGGCTTCAAAGCCAGAAGCAAAGTCCAAATCTACATCAGGGTATTGCTGACGGTAGACATTCAATAACGGCATCAGCCAGTCAAAGCAACTATGACATTCAGAAGAAAAAATAATTCGGCCGGTTTGACCATGCACAATCCGTGTAATGTCCGATTGCGCAATTTGAACTTGCGGCAAAATATCATCAGCAAGGCGTAGTAAACGTTGCCCAACATTCGAAAAAGTAACAGGACGTGTGCGTCGGTTCACCACCTCTACCCCATACCAATGATCTAGCTCTTTCAACTGGTGTGAAAGTGCAGAAGGCGTTAAACACAGATCATTAGATGCAGCGACCAAAGAACCGTGTTCTCTGAGTGCCAATAAGGTTTTGAGATGGCGTAATTCCAACATGATTGTTCTCAACTAAACTTGGGAGCAACTTTGCAATCGAATATTTTTCGCAAAGCATTAATGAATTATACTCACCTTATCATTATTTTATTAAGTTTTATTCATTTAAAGTTTTATTTGGAACTTTAATCACCAATTCATCGTTTTTAAGCAGATGCAAAGGATGAAAATAAACACGATGCCTCTTATTAAAAAAGCCAGATTGATCAATCTGGCTTTAAATGTATGTAATCCAAAGAATGTGTTATTCCACAAATAATAAAGCCAAACGAACTTGGTCATAACCCATGCGTGGACTGGTCAACTCCACAATTGGGCGCAGCTTAACCGTGCCGTCATCATTATAATGTGCTGGGTCTTGTCGTTTCGCCAAGCGTTTATAAATTTTACGCACCTGCTCAACCACGTCTTCTCCCGGATGTGCCACCGAGATATCTAAACCTTGCTCTTTTTGCAGACGAGCCAAATGGTTAATAATGGTGGCTGGTGTTAAGCCACGCTCCACTGCAATATCTTGAATTTCATAACCTTCTTCAAACAATTCACGAGTTTGATCTAAAGTCGCTGTGGCAAAGCTTTGTTTCGCACCAGTTTTGGCAATTTTCTTTTCATTGCGCTCGATTTCCACTTCATTCAGTGTTCCGCCACAATGGCGAATAAAGGCTTTGTGTTGAACGGTTAAATCGGCCTCTGCAAAATTGGTTTCCGCTTCATCAGAGAGTTCCTGAAAGCGTCGATCGGCTTTAATCGCCAAACTGTCGAGTTCTAAGGCTTGTTCATTAAAACCAAGTAAACGCAGACCATCTAATGTTTTTAAACGCGACAATGCCACATAACCCTGACCTTTCTCAAAAGTATGCGTTAAGTTAATTTCAGCCGCTGCAAGGGTCATCCCTTGAGATTTATGAATGGTGATTGCCCAGGCCAATCGCAGTGGAATTTGTTGGAAACTGGCAATGGTTTTACCATCATCATTATCGACAGACCATGTTTCAGGCTCGACCACTAAGGTCGTGCCATCAGTGAGCTTTACTTTAGGCAAGATGCCATATTCATCATCTTCTTCAAAACCTATCACTTCACCGAGACTGCCATTGATATAGCCCACATCAAAGTTGTTTTTTACAAACATCACTTTGGCATTTTTCTTTAAGGTCAAAGTTTCCGGCGCACGCACTGAAGATTTTAAGGTTTCGATCAGTTTATCATTACCATCACATTGGGCATCAAACTGGCGAGATTCTTGCTCAATTTCATTTAGATGTTTATAGTTAATACTATCTACATCCATATTATGGGTATACAAGCGCGTAAAGGTTTCACCTATATTTTGTGAACTTGTCTGCCTTAAAGCATGCAAATGATCGCCAGTAATTTGCTGAGCACGAATCGCATTTAGAATATCATTGAGATAGTCATTACCCTGACGATGTTGTTCGGTCAAATAACACACGCGAAACTTCGCTTCTACCCATGCCTCAGACATAAAGCAAAACTTGTCACGGTTTAATTCACCTTTGCGTCCCACAGGGGGTAACTGGAAGAAGTCACCTGCAACAATGACTTGAATCCCCCCAAAAGCATCTTCACTGTCTTTAAAAAATTTTAAAACTTTATTCACCAAGTTTAATTGCTTGGCATGCAACATCGAAATTTCATCGATGATTAAAACTTGGGCATTTTCCAAATGCTCTTTTAAATATTTACGTTCTTTTAAGCGCTTTAACTCATCTTCGGAAATCGCATCTTTAATGCCAATCCCTGCCCATGTATGAATTGTCATGCCATTCATATGGGTTGCAGCAATCCCTGTAGAAGCCGTAATTGCCACCGGCACTTTGCGCGCTTTTAGATAATTGATGTACTGATTTAAAGTATAAGTTTTCCCTGCACCAGCCGAACCTGTTAAAAACACATTTTCGCCTGCTTTGAGCAGCTTGAGTGCAGTTTCTTGTTTCATAAGACCTATACCGTAAAAGAACGGCTATAGCCTAACGATTTTTGACTCAAAAGTTAAGCGCACAACACAGTTTCCTAAATCCGTATTTCGCCAATCTTACTTTAAGCTATTGAACCTATTTAAAAATTCTTTGGCGATATTTACTTTTTCTATTTCTGCTTGGGTATTATTTGAATACTCAAGTTGATCAAAAACCAAAATGTGGTTTTGCACATGACAGCCCAAAGTCATCGATACATGCAAAATGGGATGGTACATATGAAAAGCTACATATACTCTTGCAATGATACTGGCGCTATAACTTGATGCCAAACAATGTTTAAAGTGAATAGATTCATCAATAATTCGATCGATGGTTTTTAATTCTTCAAAGACCCAATCTTGAAAATATATTTTGTCTTCTGTTGTAAATGGCTGCCAGACTGTTGTCGCAAATTTACGCTTTAATTGAGTTAACATTTCTTGCTTTTGTTGCTTAGCATGCCAATGCACCGCCTGATGAAAGACCCCATTCCAGGTAATATTTTTAGGGACTGTATGACCTGTAGAATAAGTCGCACTAACATAGTCACGCACATATGCATCAAATACAGATACTCTTAAATTAGCATGCTTTAAATAAAATAAATTTCGAAAATCCTGCAGTTGAATTTTATGCTGTCGTAACATACTTAAAAACTGGCGATTTTCTTGGGTTTCTGGACGGATATAATCCATCAAAGCCTGCGGTAATTGCTGCGTACAACGTACTAAATGTTGCAGATAGGCCTGCATAATACGGCTCAAAGGTAGATAGACTTTTTTTATGGCCTGATCCTCTGCGCCTAACACCTGTCGCATTAAGATCAACCACTCATCTAAATACAAAATCGATGGGCTGATCACTACACGATGATCATCGTGCGGCTGATATTTTCGCTGTAAAACAAACTGCAGATTTTTTTCATGATTAAACCAATCATGTTCATGCGCAATCGCATGGCAATTTTGAATAAATAAGCGCGCTGCAATAAATTGAAAATGTTGTAAGGTCGCAAGAATCAATGTTGGATAAATATGCTGCGTATCGACAAAACTTAATGCCGTCACAGCCACTCGTACATTACTGTGTTGAAAATTACGACTCAGCCAATCCAACACTTCGGCTGACTGCTTGAACATCCATCGCACTGCACGGTTGTTATCGAGTAAAGGGAGTTTTCCACATTTTTTTTGCCAAATTGCTGTGGCTTGCACAAAATTGCTATGGCTTAATATGTCCTGCTCTGCCCAAACATCCCGATGCATCAAACGAATAAAACCCAACAAATTGGGACGCTCATATGCATGGTCGAGCAACAAAATAATATCTTCTATATGTTCATTTAATTCTTGTAAATTGAACCGATCTTCATAACTCAAACTCATGATCCGGTAAATCGTTGGATCTAAAAATTGTGCTGTAGCAAAACAAATCTCGTCCAAACTATCCATCAAGAGCTGTATCGGCAATATTTCAGCTTCTGTAAGTGAATGAAGCGCAAACATCTGCTCAATCTTTTGCATCAACCAATGGGGTAGACAGATTTGGCATTCGATATACGTTTGTAATAGCGGTGTCTGATAAATCTGCTGCTCTTGCATCAACTGATCAAAAATTTGCGCTTCAACTGCTGTCATCTGTGCTAAAAACTGCTGAACACGCGCTGGCCCATTTAGATGTTGAAAAATCGACTGTAAGATCAATTGTCTAAACTGCTGTGCTTTTTCTCTGAGCAAAAGTGAATGTTGCGGCTTTAGGTCTCCAGTAAAAAAATATAATTCATGAAATAAGAAATCTTCTATTGTCTCAATACAAGGCACTGTCGAATGCAATTCAGCAATTTTGATAGGTCTAAACGAACTTCTAGGAAACTGATAACCAATTGATTCACGACTTTGTAGTTGTAAGGCCCACAGTCCATTACACAGTTGAATGCGGTGCTGCTCTTGCTCAATTTTAAAGATATTTTGTGAATTGAGTGCTGTAGCAAGATCCATTTGCTCTTGATACAACTGCTTTAAACTTGGAGATATTCGAATAAGTTGCCGAGCAATATGCTCAAGCTGCGGGGTCAAGCTGTTCTGTTCCATCTTCCGCCCTAACGATCGTTGATTATTTTGCAACCTTCACTATAGTCAAAGTTTAATGCTCCGACTACTGCCATTAATCGGCCAAATAGCTGTACAAAAGGTCAATACGAAGGCGTTAAATAAAATAATCTAAAGGCTATTGTTGTGACAAAATTCACCATGATTTTGAGCTGTGACGGATAAAAAATGGGTAAAGTTTCAGAGTAGTCACTATTATTGATCTGTAGAATGTTGTTCTGCACGGATTTTTTTGAGCTGTTCTATCGCAGTGTAAATATCTTGTTGTAGAGCCTCTCGATAACGCTTTAAATCCTCCACACTCTGAATATGACTTAAACTTTGACGGGGTAAAAATTGAAAATAGAACGGAATGCGCTTGGGGATAATCCGTTTGGGTAAAGACGGAATCACATCACCATGGCGTAATAATTTATCGAGTTTTTGTATTTTTAATAGTTGTTTAAACCAACGATGTTCAACGATCACACTGGCATCAAAACCCAGTTCAAAGACTTCATCCCCACCTAAAGCAGCAAAAGGCACGATGTCATAATTAAATTCTTGCGCCAGTTTTAAAAAGCCATAACGTTGCTTCCAGATCAGTTGATAGGCTTCGCCTTTGCGTTTCAAAACCTCTCGACCGCCACCGGGAAAAACCAAAATGGAATAACCTTGTTGCATCACTGTTCTGACATAGTCCTGAATACCTTGGACTGCACCGAACTTTTTGACCATGCCACGCCAACCAGGCAAATAAAAATGGCTATGATCAGCAATACTGACCACAGCCACTTTATGTTCATTGTAGAGATAATCAATAATCACCGGTGAATCGAGTACACCGTAAATTGTGTGATTCCCTACATACATTGCAGGTTTAGATGCATCGATATATTCAGCGCCCAAAAACGTTGGCGTGAAATACATGCGGGATAAAGCGCTTAAACGCTTTATCCATTTTGCATCATGTTCAACCTGCAAATGTGCTGACCTTAGGCAGCATCATGTTTTTGAACAAGTACAGAACCTACTGAATAGCCTGCACCAAATGAGCAAAGTACACCGTACTCGCCATGGTTTACTTCATTCGCAGTACGGTGCAATGCAATAATGACACCTGCTGATGAAGTATTGGCAAATTCATCAAGAATAATTGGCACAAGGTCTGGCTGAGCATGTTCTTTGCCCACAACCAGTTTCAGAATCAATTCATTCATGCTGGCATTTGCTTGGTGTAACCAGAAGCGTTTTACATCTGTTGCCGCAATTTTGTTGTCATCCAATTGCTTGGTGATCATTTTCGCCACTAATGGACACACTTCTTTAAATACTTTACGACCGTCTTGACGGAAACGGTTGTTGTCGATGTCAGCATCGACTTCACTCATATTTAAGTAACCAAAGTTGTTACGAATGTTGTTTGAGAACTGTGTAAACAGGTCAATATCCAACACTTCAAAACCAGCTTTGGTTTCAGTTTCTTCAATGATCGAAGCCGTTGCAACGTCACCAAAGATGAAGTGGCAGTCACGCATGCGGAAATCCGTATGACCAGATGTGATCTCAACGTTCACCAATAACACGCGACGAGCGCCTGATTTGATCGCGTCATAGGCTTGTTTGATACCAAAAGTTGCAGCTGAACATGCAACGTTCATGTCATATGCATAGCCCTGAATACCCAATGCAGTTTGGATCTCAATCGCTACAGCAGGATAAGCACGTTGAATATTTGAACAAGACAAAATCACTACATCGATGTCTTCTGCAGTCACTCCTGCATTTTCCATCGCTTGTTTAGCCGCAGCAACACCCCATTCCGCTTGTAGCGAAATTTCATCATTTGGACGTTCATGTAGCACTGGGCGTAAACGTTTTGGATCTAAAATACCGCTTTTTTCAGCAACATAACGTGCTTTCACGCCAGATGCTTTTTCGATAAATTCTGCACTTGAACCACGGCGTGCTTCTAGTTCACCGGCTTCAATTTTTTCAGCATTGTCGCTGTTGTACTGTTCCACATAAGCATTTAAAGCTTCAACTAACTCTTCGTTAGTAATTACGTCTTCTGGATGATAAAGACCTGTACCCGTAATGCGGATGCCCATGTAAAACTCCTTTTAGAAAATACCTATATCTTAACTGATTCCGAGCTTATCCCATACTTTTTGCAAGCGGGATGGAGAAATTGGCATCTTGGTCTTCATTGGTTGAGAGAAAATAGAGATGCGTAACTCCTCAACCATGAAATACAATTCTTTAAGGCGAGTGTCATTTTTAAACTTAAATAATTTTTCCATCCATGGGTCAACTTGATCAATGGCAGAATTGTCCCTTTGTAGGTTATTTGGCAAGCGGTCTAAACGCAAGACTAATGCCTTCAAATATCTTGGAAATTCGAGCCACACATCGGAAGTTTTGCCATAAACAAAATCTGAAAGTTGCATCAAATCGAGCTGATCTTCAATGTCATCAATGTTCTTTCCAAACACAGAATCATCTAAAACCAACAATTTCCGACGTATATCCTGCCATTGAATATAGGTTTCAGTTAAAACGGCTAATGCTTGTTGCCCATGGGTTAAGAAAGATTTCTTTACATTTAAAATCAGGTTTTGGTACTCCTGCACATTGACAGGTAGCTCATTTATTGCAAGCTGAAGTGTGGCATAAACTAACATTTGCTCTAGTTTTGCTTTGTCACCTAGCGGTGAATAAGCCAATGCCAAGGGTTTAGAAATCTGTTTTTTCAACTGACGAACTAAGTCCCCCAGCTGCATATGAACCAAACGAATGATCCCTTCGCGGTGTTGTTTTACTGCTTCAAATTGGTCATTGAAGGTCTGAATCACCACGCCAGATTCGTCTTTGGCATCCAACTCCGCAAAGCTTTTGACTGGAACAAGCGCTTGATATTGTTTCACCACCACACCCGTGACTTTTTGTGATGCTTCGAACACAAAATTATCAGGGAAGGTTTTAAACTCACCTTTTAACTGTTTGACTGGGCTATGAGTTTCCGTACGACAGCGTGCTTTGAGTTCATCTAGATCACGACCTTGCTCAATCACACGGCCTTTTTCATCAATGACTTTGATTAAAGGCAGCAGATATTGCTCAACGCGTTCCCAAGAAAAGTCCTTATCTGTGATTTGCTCACCACGCAGTTGGAACGCCAAGAAACTAAAAATATGCTCGCGCAAATGCACGGCATCGACACGATCCATCAATTTACGCGCTGTATCAGGTATTGGCACCAAGTGACGGCGTTTATCCTTAGGCAGTGCTTTAAGTAAAGCTTCAATGAGATTTTGTCGCCAACCAGGTATACCCCATGACCAAATATTTTCATCCACTTGCGGCAAAGCTTGAACTGGAATTTTGACCGTTGCACCATCTTCATCATGACTTGGGTCAAAACGATAACTTGCAGCCAAACGCAGTTCACCATTTCGTAGGTAGTCTGGAAATTGCTGGGTCGTTGGACGGTCATTCATCCAAAGCGCATCATCATCGATAAATAAATGCCGTGGATTTTTCGGTTCTACAGTTGCACGCCAGTCTTCAAAACTACGACGACTTGCCACCTCTTCAGGCACTTTTGCAGCATAAAATTGGTAGATGGTTTCTTCATCCACCACCAAATCACGACGACGCAGTTTATCTTCAACACGCTCAACTTCTTCGAGTTTTAATAAATTGTGTTTTAAGAACGGCGGCGTAATACCCAAATGTCCCGTCGTCAACGCATCGCGTAGGAAAATTTCATGCGCCGCCGGATGATCCACTTTTTCATAATTAATCTGACGACGTGGCTCAATAATCAAACCAAATAAAGAAATTTGATCATAAGCATTCACCACACCAGCTTTTTTCGACCAATGCGGCTCAAAATAATGATGCTTCAATAAATCGCCTGCAGCCAATAAAATCCATTCAGGTTCAATTTTCGCCAATGTACGAAGATATACCTGAGAGGTTTCCACCATCTCAAAAGCCATGACCCAAGGTGTATTGGTTTTATGCAAAGTTGATGCAGGGAAAATGCGTGCCTTTTGCTGACGCACCGCCATGAATACATTGCGTTCATCGGTTTTGTTGGCAATAAATGAAAGTAAACCCGTTAATAGCGCACGGTGCAGATTTTCATAATTGGCTTTCTTTTCATTAAAGGACAGTTTTAAGCCCTGAGCCAAATCCACCAATTGCTCATGGGTTTTTTTCCACTCACGGAGGCGTAACCAACTGAGGAAATGGGTGCGTGCAAAGGTTCGACGCTTATTTTCACTCATGTCACGATTTGCGACTAGAGCTTCCCATAATTTAATATAGAACAAGAAATCCGAGTCAGCTTCACGGAACAAAGCATGTTTCTGATCGGCCTGCATTTGTTTATCCGCAGGACGTTCACGTGGATCTTGTACCGCTAAAGCAGCGACAATAATCAAGACTTCATTTAATACGCCAAAATGCGCTCCACCCAAAATCATCCGTGCAAGACGTGGGTCGATCGGCATTTTCGCCATTTGCTGACCAATTTTGGTTAAACCACCACCCTTCGCCGGAGGAAGTCCCCCTTTTGTAAAGGGGGATTTAGGGGGATTACTTTCAATAGAATCTCCCCCAACCCCTCTTTGCGAAAGAGGGGCTTTCCCTTTCTCAACCATCGCCCCAAGCTCAATCAAAAGCTTACGACCATCATTCACCAAACGATGATCTGGCGGCTCAATAAAATCGAAGTCTTCTAATTCACCAAAGCCCAAACTTTGCATTTGCAAAATAACCGAGGCCAAGTTGGTTCGTTTAATCTCCGGTTCGGTAAATTCAGGACGACTCATAAAGTCTTCTTCTGAATACAGTCGAATACACACGCCCGGTGCAATACGACCACAACGACCTTTACGCTGATTTGCTGCCGCCTGTGATACAGCCTCAATTGGTAGACGCTGTACACGTGAGCGATAGTTATAACGGGATATCCGTGCAAAGCCACTATCAATTACATAGCGAATATTTGGCACAGTTAAGGCAGTTTCTGCCACGTTGGTGGCAATAATAATCCGTCGCCCACCGCCTGATGGATTGAAAATCTTTTGCTGTTCTGCCAAAGCCAATCGAGCATATAAAGGTAAAACTTCGGTATGTCGTGGCCCAAACTTTTGCAGTGTTTCCTGTAACTCACGTATTTCTTGTTCAGTGCTGGCAAAAATCAAAATGTCGGCATGTTCAGGATGACCTTTTTCCTGCGCATCTTGAAAACATTCTTCTACAGCTGAAACCACGGCACGAGGTAAATTTTCTTCAAAATCGTCAAATTCATCATCATCACTACCGACAATGCTCAGCTCTGAAATTGGACGATAACGCAATTCTACAGGGAAGCTTCGACCTTCCACTTCAAAAATAGGTGCCCCATTAAAGTAATTCGAGAAGCGATTTACGTCTAAAGTTGCTGAAGTAATAATAACTTTGAGATCTTTACGACGTGGCAAGAGCTGTTTGAGATAGCCCATGATGAAGTCAATATTTAGCGAACGCTCATGCGCTTCATCGATAATAATCGTGTCGTATTTATTTAAGAATCGGTCATTGGCCAGTTCTGCCAATAAAATACCGTCAGTCATTAAACGAACGATGGAATCTTGTGAACCTTGTTCATTGAAACGAACTTTAAAGGAGATCGACTCCCCCAGCTTTTCGCCCACTTCTTCTGCAATACGTTGCGAAACACTACGCGCTGCTAGTCGACGGGGTTGAGTATGGCCAATCAAACCCGTTAAACCACGACCTGCAAGCATGGCAATTTGCGGTAACTGCGTGGTTTTACCCGAACCGGTTTCACCTGCCACAATAATCACTTGATGCTTTTGAATAGCTTCAATTAGTTTGTCCGCATACTGCGTAACAGGTAAGTCTTGATTTAATTTAATATTGGGAATGCGGGCAATCCGTTCGCGCACTTTCGCATTCGACTTTTCAAACAAATCTTGAAATTTTTCAGGATTGGCTTCTTTGCCTTTTTTCAGCCGACTTAAGCGATGGCGATCACGAACCATGACCAATTGATCGACATTTAACTGACTTGGCACAGATGCATTATCCTAATAATTAAAATAGAACCGAATATTTTACGCTGTATGTAAAAATAGTGAAAGATGAATCTATTTTTTGCGTGCCTGAAACCAATAGATGAAGCCGAACAGAATAAAATGATAAAAAACTAAAATTGCGGCCAATAACCAATAATTGCCACATGCTTCTATACTGTCATGTAATAGCTGATAAAATGGCACTGTATAAGACATACTCAACGGCATAATTAAAAACATCAATAAAATGAAAGAGATGATCAAAAAATGATGAACAGATTTTGCTAAGCACAAAAAGAATTGAGAATAAAAAGCAAATCAACGCAATAAAAATAAATAAAAGAGGTTCATCCGATGAAAAACCATTCATTTCAGCTTAATAAATAATTTGATTCGGGCTAGCACCTTGAATTGAAAGCACATTCTTGATTCATCCAGTACAGAAAAATAAACCCACATGCTGACTAGAATACGCAACTCAAGCTTATCCATTTGGATGCTTTATCCATTAGGTTTCAGTCCCATAGAAAATATAAATGATACTAAAAACAATAAATATACTCTGCCCGATCACCCATGCGAACAACCAACCATTATGACAATAAACAATACTGTCATAGATAATTTTTGAAATTGAAGCAGTTTCTATCATTAAAATGATGATGAATTGAAAAATCGCATATAGCCATAATATAACCACATACCAAGCACGTCTAAATGATAACAACAGTATGAAAAAAAAGAAGATTCCAACGATTCCCATGGTACTCAATAGCGTAGGATCATCTGACGAAGTTCCAAATAGTTCATTAAAATAGGTCGCTTTTTGAGGTTGCAAGTATTCATAGATACATAAATTTGTACCTATATCTTCAACTTTAAGAATACATAGTGATGCAAGTGCAAGACTGAGAATGGCAATGATACGAAAAAATTGACTAAGCACTTGATCAAATCTGGAATCATTTTATGTTCATGCCATCTTATATGAACACATTCTATAATTTGAAATATTTTTTATAACTTTTTTAGAGATCACCCTTGAAATCTTATGCCACAAGCATCATGTTGGTTACAGACTTTGAAAAGATGATTTTGTCATTTTACTTTCAACTTTATATGGCATTGATATGGCTTATATCGAATGAAATAATGATAAATAATCGTTATTGCTGAAATAGTTCTGGAGTGTACTAATTCGGATTTTCCGATATTAGTTATGTAAAAATACTATTTCAGCAATAAGAAAAATTTCTGTACCCTATTGGAAATCAAAAACAAACCTCAATCATGGAGACAATGATGAGCTTAATTAATACTGAAGTTAAACCGTTTAAAGCACAAGCATTCCAAAATGGTCAATTCATCGAAGTAACTGAAGCTGATCTTAAAGGTAAATGGTCTGTTGTATTCTTCTACCCAGCTGACTTCACTTTCGTTTGCCCAACTGAACTTGGTGACCTTGCTGACAACTATGCAGAATTCCAAAAACTAGGTGTTGAAATCTACTCAGTTTCTACTGACACTCATTTCACTCACAAAGCTTGGCACGATTCTTCAGAAGAAATCAAAAAAATCCAATACGTAATGGTTGGTGATGCGAACTGGACTCTTGCTAAAAACTTTGACGTATTAATCGAAGCTGACGGTCTTGCTGATCGTGGTACTTTCGTTATCGATCCAGAAGGTAAAATCCAAATCGTTGAAATCAACGCTGGTGGTATCGGTCGTGATGCTCAAGAACTTCTTCGTAAAGTTAAAGCAGCTCAATACGTACACGCTCACCCAGGCGAAGTTTGCCCAGCTAAATGGAAAGAAGGCGACGCAACTCTTGCTCCTTCAATCGACCTAGTTGGTAAAATCTAATCTGTATTAGATTGAACTGATTCAAAAACCACGCTTTTAGCGTGGTTTTTTTATGCCTATTATCTGCGAGTATATACCTCTATACACCCTACGCAGTTCACACTTTATTCATACAACTTTAACGTACTAGCACTTTCCACATATCTGTAGATATTCATCAAGTTAGAGCTTACACAAATATAATAAAAATGCGCCTCAAACCTGATTGTCTAGACTTACATCTTTGTCGGTATTTCAGTATTTTTAACATGAATTTTAGGTCAATTGCTTATTTCAGGAAGATGTAAGCCCATGAAAAAATATTTCGTCTCGATCAGTTTAACTTTATGTTCGTTTACAACTTTTGCTGCCGTGAACTGCGAAGGTGAAATTAAAAACCAAAGTATTCGTGAAGATATTAAAGTCAAAAAAAATTGTCAGCTTGAAGGTTTAATTGTTCATGGTAATATTATTTTAGAAAACGGTGCCAGTGTTGAACTGCATGACAACCACATCAAAGGCAATATTGAATCGAATAAAAATTTTACCAAGATCATTGCCAATCATAACAATATCAGTGGCAATGTCGATTTTACGACAGGGAAAAACATCCAACTCCTCAATAACCAAATTTCAGGCGACCTGAAATTAAAGAAAAATAACGGCAATATTGTTCTAAATAATAATGAAATCGCAGGTAATTTGATTTGTCTTGAAAATGCTTTTTCAATTAATGGCAGTAACAACCAAGTCAAAGGCAATAAATCTGAACAATGCCGTAGTTTTTAACTCCCCCGACACCAACAAGTGAGAATGACGCTTATGGCATTTCTCTGAACTGGCATTATTTTTATCAAATTAGTTGATAAAGAAATGAAAAAAATGTGAGATAAAACATTATTTTTTAACAATTCTGCAATACTCCATGCCCTGAATTTGTCTTAATTTCAAAAGAGATAAACCTTTAACTGCAGTATGACTATAACAACGCAATAAGGGGGTGGCTTATGACAACAACTGTGGTAACTTCTTGGAAATACAGTTCTTCTTCACGTTACTTAAAAATATTTTATGCGAATGGTTCTGGGGATCTCTTTTATCCAGTTTCACCTTTTATTTATGATAATTTACTTCGATGTAGTGATAAAACGGCATTTGTCCACAAATATCTAGAATATGATCTACATTTTTCACGCGTAAGCTTACAGGGTTAAACCGCTACAAGTTTAGCGCTATAGCAACAGTATTTTTATTAATTAAAAAATATTTTCGATGAAATCAGGGCTGAATGCCCTGATTTTTAGTTACGCCAAGTCACCATAAAGAGCCCTGCGCCCACATTTAAGGTCGTACTGATAAAACGATCATCCGCTTCAACACGTTGGATAAATTCAGCGACCTCATTGGCATGTGATAGCACATTATCCACGATCAACACGCCATTTTGAACTTGTATTAATTCAGCTAAATATGACCAATACGCCACATACGCATCACGTTCTGCATCTAATAAAATGAAGTCATAACGACGATTTGAATGCTGTAAAAAATGCAGTGCATCGCCATGATGAAATTCGATGTATTCGGATAAAGCTAAATTTTCCGCATGCTGTTTAGCTTTCTCAATGCGCGCTGCATCAATTTCAATGGTTTCGACCCGCCCTTGTGTAGACTGCGCAGCATCTGCTAACCACAGCGTGGAATAGCCTGTAGATGTTCCAATTTCCAAGATCTGTTTGGCTTGTTTTAAGCGAATTTGCATAGCTAAAAACAGTGCAGACTCAGGCTCAATATTTCGGTAACGCGCAAGTCGGTGATTTTGCGCAGCATCGTGAGCACTAAAGTCTGCATAGAGTTGTTGCATATAGTTTTTAAAATTTGCACCCATGCTCATGATTCTGTCCTTTTGTTATTTCTTTCATATTTAAAGATTAAAGTACTAAATGTCTGCTCAGTGGGTTTCTTGGATCAGCTTAAAACGTGGAATTACTTCACCATCAATTTCAACGGTTTCCATAAACATCTCTAAGGGTCTGACCCACATGGAATAATCGTCATACAAGCACTGATAGACTACAACTTTTTCACCCATTTCACTATGTGTTGCAACATGAAAAACTTGATACAACTGACCTTTATAATGCTGATAAATCCCTTGCTTAACCTGCATGCCATTTCCCTAAAATGTTCTCAATACAATAGCGTTGACTCTAGCATTCTCTCGCTTAAAGCGCGATGAATTCGTTTATTTTTCCACTATTTAACTTGCATTTCTCGATAATGGCCCAATATTGACTGCATTCACATCGGTATATTCTTATGATTTAGAAAGAAATTTAATCACTTGATTTGTAAAACCGATTAATTTTATAAAAACAAACCGTTTCACCTATTTAATGGTTTGTTCTATCATTCTCTCATCAAATAAATTTACTCCTCTGGAGACGTTAGCAATGTTAGATCAAAATACTTCTGCTCAATTAAAAACCTTACTTGAACGCCTTGAAGGCCCGATTGAAATCGTCGCGACTTTAAACGGCACGGACAAATCAGACAAAATTAAAGAATTTGTGACTGAAGTTGCTGCTTTATCTGATTTAGTGACTGCACGTTTTGACGGTAACAACAGCCGTGCGCCAAGCTTTGGTATTGCAAAAGCAGGTGAAACACCACGCGTATTCTTCGCAGGTCTACCGATGGGCCACGAGTTCACGTCTTTGATTCTAGCTTTGCTACAAACTTCAGGTTATGCACCGAAAGTTTCTGACGAAGTACTGAACACTATCAAAGGTCTAGGTCTTAAAACTGACTTTGATGTGTTTGTATCTTTAAGCTGCCATAACTGTCCTGACGTGGTTCAAGCACTTAACTTGATCGCAATTTACAACCCAGATACAACTGCAACCATGATTGATGGTGCATTCTTCCAAGAAGAAGTGGAAGAACGCAAAATCATGGCTGTACCAATGGTATTCCAAGACGGCAATCACATCGGTCAAGGTCGTATGACCTTGGAAGAAATCATTGCCAAATTGGATACTAACTCTGCAGCGAAAGATGCTGAAAAGTTAAATGCCAAAGAAGCCTTTGATGTTCTTGTGATTGGTGGTGGCCCTGCGGGTAATACTTCTGCAATCTATGCAGCACGTAAAGGCATTAAAACCGGTATCGTGGCTGAACGCATGGGCGGTCAGGTCATGGATACCATGGACATCGAAAACTTCACGTCGATTCAAAAGACTCAAGGTCCTAAATTTGCTGCTGAAATGGAAGCACATGTACGTGAATACGGTGTGGACATCATGAACTTGCAACGTGTATCTGACATCAAAGGTGCAGATGAAACAGCCAATGGCTTGGTTGAAGTGACTTTAGAGAATGGTGCAAAACTTGAATCTAAAACAGTGATTCTTTCAACAGGTGCACGCTGGAGAGAAATGAACGTTCCGGGTGAACAAGAATACCGTACTCGTGGTGTTGCATACTGTCCACACTGTGACGGTCCATTGTTTAAAGGTAAACGTGTTGCAGTGATCGGTGGTGGTAACTCAGGTGTCGAAGCGGCGATTGACCTTGCTGGTATTGTAGAACATGTAACACTTGTTGAGTTTGATACTAAGCTTCGTGCTGACCAAGTCCTTCAAGACAAGTTAAACAGCTTACCGAATACCACTGTGATCATGAATGCATTGTCTACAGAAGTGGTCGGTGATGGTTCACAAGTGACTGCATTGAACTACAAAGACCGTGCAACTGATGAAATCAAAACGATTGAATTGGCTGGTATCTTTGTACAAATCGGTTTGTTACCAAATACTGATTTCTTAAAAGAAACAGCGGTTGAACTTTCAAACCGTGGTGAGATCGTAATTAACGAGCGTAACGAAACCAATGTGAAAGGTGTATTTGCTGCAGGTGACTGTACAACAGTACCGTACAAACAAATCATCATTGCAACAGGTGAAGGCGCGAAAGCTTCATTGTCTGCTTTTGATTACATCATCCGCTCTGGTCAATAATTCAATTTAGACAGAACAGCAAAAGCCAGTTTTCGAACTGGCTTTTTTTATGACTGAAAATTCATGTCTTGTTTCATTTATAAATTATTAATAAAACAAATATTTAACTCTCTTACGCTTTTCACTTACACAATAATGAGCAAAACAAACCGTTTAAAACTTGTACAGCAGCTTATTTGCACATTAAGATAAAACAATCATCACGGATTGATGGTTGACAATAACAACAAGAATGTTGGTCAAATTCGACTAAATGGAGAAACGCAATGCACTATCAATATCACTGTGCTTGTTGCAATAAAGTATTGGCTTCAAGCGATAAAGAATGTTCCGAATGTGGCTCGCATAATATCCGTAGCCCATATGGCTTTTGGATATTTTGCATACTCAGTTGTTTGGCTGTTGCCATTCTATTTAAGAGTGTTCAAGTGTATTTGCAACAGCACGATACTGAAGCGACAACCCAACTCAACATCTTTGAAGTACTCAAGCAAGATGGTAAAAATTAAGCTTTTTTTTACAACAGCCAAATACAGCCCTATGAACAAGCTGGCAATGTGTAAAATTTTAGCTAAGCTGAATTTAAGCACCGTTATCGGGTCGCGTTAAAGTCATTCAAAGCGAGAAATTAAAATGATGAAAGCCTGAATGATTTCAGGCTTTTTTATGCGCTAGCATCGCCCTGCTCACTTATCTTCACGAGGAAAATTCTTTAAACTATGGCAATAGCAATGAGATTCTAGACGATGGTGCTGTTAATTAAAAAAGGCGGTTTGCGTGAACGCGCCAATCGTAGCCGATCATACAAAGGCTCTGAAAATACCGAAACCACCCTCAAACCGAACCGTTATCGTGATCATGCTGAAACTACCGATGTTGCACAAGATCCATCAAATACAGCACCATCCAAAGACCAAGATCAAACCAATCCAGAGCAATAAAATTGGCACATAAAAAAAGCCAAGTTCTAATACTTGGCTTTCGCTTTGCTGACAGCAATATGTTTGCAGCTATTGAAGATTGAACATTCTAATTGCGTCGAACCACAGCCAAATCGCAAAAATTAAAAATAACGCCCCTGAAACCACATCAATATAACTACCCGAACGTTGGTAGAGTGCTTTAATTTTAGGCAAAGACATAATCATCATAAACAGACTAAACACAATAAAAGTTTGAATCGGAATGATGACAGCAAGCTGTGCTTTTAGGTTACTACTGGCTGATGAACTCAACGCCAGTGAGAACACACTACTAAAATAGATCAGTGTTTTCGGATTGGCTAAATTTGTAAATAAACCTAATAAAAAATAATTTTCAGTATTCTGCTGACTTAAGGCCTGCCCATCTTCTAAATTGGCTGTTTGATTTAAACTTTTAAGCCCACCACTAAACATCGCCCAACCCATTTTCGCCAAGAAAAATCCACCAACAGCCATTAAAACTTGTTGTATCCATGGAAATTGCTCAACCAGAACCGTAAAGCCCAATAAGGTTAAAACGACCCACACCACAATCCCGACAGAGATCCCCGCAATAATTTTTAAGGTATTTGCACGGGTTGTTGATGCTGCACTTTTAGCAATTAATAATACGTCTGGACCGGGACTCAACTGCGCAACAAAATGTAGCGCGCAGATGGTGAATAACAGTGACATGCAAGCTGATTCATTTGAATTAAAACGTGAAGATTATATCGCCTGTTCAATTTTTTTGTTGGCAACACAAGGTTTATTTTTAGGCTGTATCAAAATTCATGCAAAAAAAAGCCGAATACACATTCGGCCTTTCATACTGAGTTAATTATTTTTTATTGACATCTTTCAGTTCAATTTGTTTCGCATCTGGCGTCACTTCACGAGCTTCACCATCAATAACGGATGAATCACGACCTGATTGCTGATTTTGCATATCTTGCATTTGACGCATCATATCTGCAAATGGGTTCTGACCCTGAGCACCGCCCATGCCTCCCATATCGCCCATCATGCCACCCATCATTTTTTCTATCATGGCTTGCTGACGCTTCATCATTGTTTTCATCATGACTGCTTTCATGGCATTTTGTACAGGTGGAATCAAAATAAGTAATGCCATAATATCTGAGATTAGACCCGGTAACAGCAATAAGAAACCAGCCAAAATTTTTGGTAAATTTCCAGTTAAAGCTGGATCATTACTCATTTGACCTGCTTGCATTTGCTGCATTTGAGGCATCAGACCTGATGAATATTTACGGATAATATTCATCCCTATAAAGAAGGCCACCACGAACCAGAAAAAGACATACCACATGCTGCCGACGAGGTCGCCCACACCGATCCAGACAAACACTTCCAGGATCAAGCCTGCTAAAATCAGAAGAAATAATTTCATGAAAATTAAACAAATCTCAGTAAATTAATTTAAGGTGTTGCGTTCAACTGCTCAATCACTATCAAGCTTTTTTGACACGCTTATGTAACAATATGGGCGTATTTTTATTTTTAAAGGGCAAATAGGGCAAACATGTCATTAATTATCGGTATTGACCCTGGGTCGCGCTTAACTGGTTACGGCATCATCGAAAAGGATGGTTCTAAACTACGTTTTGTCGATGCTGGCACCATTCGTACCGAAACGACAGAAATGCCTGAACGCTTAAAACGTATCTTTGCTGGTATTGATCGCATCGTAAAGTTTCACGGGCCTACTGAAGCTGCAGTTGAACAAGTCTTTATGGCTCAAAACCCTGACTCAGCCCTAAAACTAGGTCAAGCACGTGGCGCTGCTATTGCTGCTTTAACCAATTTAGATTTACAAGTCGCTGAATATACTGCACGTCAAATCAAACAATCTGTGGTCGGCTATGGGGCTGCTGATAAAGAACAAGTCCAAATGATGGTTATGCGCATTCTGAACCTAAGCATCAAACCCCAGCAGGATGCAGCCGATGCTTTGGCTGCCGCAATTTGTCATGCGCATGCGTCTGGTAGTATGAGTAAAATGGCTGTACTGAATGCCTTAGGTGGCATGGCTCGTGGCCGAAGCCGTGTAAGCACTCGACGTCGGTAAATAATCGTCAAATCATATAGTTCAGTAGTTCAGACTGTTTTCAAAACCCCACTCAATCTAGTGATCAAACTTAGCGAATCATTTTAAAACCGCTATAGTCTAATTCATGCATTGGAATTTCTTGCTGATCGATTTTAGTCATGTCTGCTCGTAAAGGACCCACCAGACTGTGTTTCAGTATTTTATGAATGGCGTCTTCAGTTCCTATAATCAGCGCTTCAACTTCGCCCGTCGCTAGATTTTTCACATAGCCATTTAAACCGAGTGCAAGCGCTTGCTGCTCAAACCAACGACGGTAGCCAACACCCTGCACTTTACCTTGAATTCGCAATTTAACCGCATGCATTTTAGTCTTCAACTCCTGAATGATTGACCACATGATAAACCGCTTGGGCCATATCCTGTGCTTGCAAACCACGCATCCCCGACTTCGCCAATACATCACCTGCTAAAGCATGCAGGCTTACGATTTCATGCAGATGAATTTGCTGATGAAATTGTGCTTTTAAACTTGCAATCATCCCTGCAAGCACATCTCCCATACCGCCTGTACCCATTCCTGCATTACCTGCGGTGCAAATCCAAAGCTGATCTTCAAGTATTAAGCTGCCTGCGCCTTTAAGCACCCATTGACCTTGAAATTTTTCTTTTAAATACTGAATTGCTTGTACACGATCTGCTTCAACTTCAGCAGTAGTTATACCCAGTAATTTCGCAGCTTCACCCGGATGTGGCGTTGCATAGGTTCGTGCATTCAAATTTTTAGGTGCTTCAGCTAGAAACCATAAGGCATCTGCATCCAAAACAATTTCCAAGGTTGACTGCTGAATCAATGGAAACCATGACTGAAACTGCTGTTGTGCCCAATCGTCACGACCAAGCCCCATGCCAAAGCTAATCGCATCGACTTGATCGATCAGTTGCCGAATTGCTTCTGTAGTTAATGCATTGATATCGCGTAGCATAATATTCGGTGCGCGCGCCAAAATAGCGGTGTGATGTCGTGCATCACAAACAACCGTAACCTTACCTGCACCTGCATGGAATGCAGCCTCAGCAGCCATAATCACCGCCCCACCCATTTCTGCATGGCCACCAACAACCAAAACATGGCCATAACTGCCTTTATGACCAAAGGCTTGACGCGCAGGTAAGGCTATTTTCTGCGGCGACAAATGAGCAAGTGGCTCTAGCTCTGCATCAGTCGGTATACATGCCATCACCGAAACTTCACCTGCATATTCTTTCGCTTGACCTGTAAATAGCCCTGCTTTTAAACCCAATGCCGTAAAGGTATAATCGGCTTGAAATGCGATGGGTAAAGGCTGCCCTGTATTGGCATGTAATCCGCTTGGAATATCAATCGCAATTTTGAGTCCCATGCATGCATTCAATCGTTGAATAATGGCTTGCCATTCGCTAGAAAGTTCACGATTGAGTCCTATACCAAATAATGCGTCGATATAGACGTCATAATCTCGCTGAAAATCAAAATGTGTATAGATCTTAAGCTTGTGATCTATCGCTTCCTGTACTGCAGAATGTAAGTCCTTCGATGCCCCTATTTCAGCGGCATAGATATCAACTTGAAAGCCTGCTGGCTGTAGGTATTGCGCTGTAAGATAGCCATCACCTGCGTTGTTGCCCTGCCCACAACACACTGCAATATTTTTTAAATTTTGCTGCTTTAACATTGGAATGAGTTGCTGAGCAATCGACCATGCAACCTGCTGCATCAGACCATAACTGCTATTGTGCTGAGCAAACCAACGCTGCTCCCAAGCTTGAATACTTTGGCTAAGATAAACAGGGCTATGGTAAACTTGCAGACGCATTGTTTTTCCTTGTTATGATTATGGCCGCTTCAACTCCTGCACAAAAAATTCCTGTCGATCAATATGATCCAGAAACCCTAAAAGCATGGATTAAAGCACAAGCCTTAAATTTAGGTTTTTCTGATTGTGTCATCGCAAAGCCAGATGCTCAAGAGGAACTCCCTCGTTTTAAAGAATATTTAGAACGTGGTTATCATTGCGATATGAAATTCCTAGAGGAAAACCTTGAAAAACGTGCCAATCCTGCACTTTTAGTCCCCGGCACCCGCAGTATCATTTGTGTCCGCATGGATTATTTGGTCGAAACCCCAAAACCACGTTATGTTCCTAATGAGCCAAATGCAGCCATCATTGCACGCTATGCACGAGGTCGTGACTACCACAAAGTCATGCGTGGTCGTTTAAAAACCTTGTCGAATATCATCCGTGAAAAAATCGGAGATTTTGAATCTAGACCCTTTGCCGACTCTGCACCAGTGTTTGAAAAATCCTTAGCTGAAAATGCAGGCATGGGCTGGACAGGCAAACACACCTTACTGATCCATAAAAAATCAGGCTCATTTTTTGTATTAGGTGAGCTGTTTACATCACTCGATTTGCCTTTTGATTCTCCGACAACCAAACATTGTGGTTCATGCACAGCCTGTATTGATATCTGTCCAACTCAGGCCATCGTTGAGCCCTATATGTTAGATGCACGTAAATGCATTGCCTACTTAACCATCGAATATAAAGGCATCATTCCTGAAGAATTACGCCGTGGCATTGGCAACCGTGTGTTTGGCTGTGATGACTGTCAACTTATCTGTCCATGGAATAGCTTTGCGCATAAAACTCAAATTGAGGACTTTTATCCACGTCATGGTCTCGATCAAGTGAGTTTATTAGATCTTTGGCAATGGGATGAAGCCACCTTTTTAAGCTGCACTGAAGGCAGTCCTATCCGACGAACAGGCTATCAAAGCTTTATGCGAAATATCGCCATTGGCTTAGGCAATGCACCATACAGTTCAAATATTGTTCAATCATTAAAAAATTCTCGCGAAAAACATGACGCGATTGTGCAAGTTCATATTGATTGGGCAATTACAGAACAAAACTCAAAGATGCTTTAATGGATTTGATTCTATATTTTCTAGATCCTTACAAAGTTTTCATTTAAGCTAAAATTTAGTGACGCAATCAAAGAAACTTAATTTTTCATCTTAAAATAAACATTGCAGCGATTGTGCTGGCATTTAACACAACTTTGTAAGTATCTCAAATATCAAAAGTTCTTTAAAAAAGCCATTTCAATGTACTTTAGCCAACTTTCAATGTTACAAAATAGTCTTGGAAGTCTGCAAATTTTACGTATGATGATCTGCATTAGGCAGAAAATATGGATCATTTATGAGCTACCGAAATGACTGGACACACCCAGAAATACAAGAGTTGTATCAACAACCATTGATGGATTTATTATTCCGAGCACAGACCATTCACCGTGAATATTTCCAAGCCAATCATATTCAAGTCAGCACCTTACTTTCGATTAAAACCGGTAAGTGCCCTGAAGACTGTAAATATTGCTCTCAGTCTGCACATTATGACTCTGGATTAGAAGCTGAAAAACGTCTGGCTGTGGAAAAAGTCATCAATGAAGCGAAAGCTGCGCTTGCCTCAGGTTCTTCGCGTTTTTGTATGGGCGCTGCATGGCGTAATCCACATGAACGGGACATGCCCTATGTGCTAGAAATGGTGCGTGAAGTCAAAGCGCTGGGACTTGAAACCTGTATGACCCTTGGCATGCTAAATCAATCTCAGGCAGAGCGCCTACATGAGGCAGGCTTAGATTATTACAACCATAACCTCGATACTTCTCGTGAGTATTATCCCAATGTCATTAGCACACGTAGCTATGATGACCGTTTAACGACGCTAGACTATGTTCGCCAATCTGGAATGAAAATCTGTAGCGGCGGAATTGTGGGCTTAGGTGAAAGCCGTGATGACCGTATCGCCTTTTTGATGGAGTTGGCAACGCTGCCGATTCATCCTGAATCCGTGCCGATCAATCTCCTTGTCCCTATTCAAGGTACCCCACTTGCAGAGGTTGAGAAACTTGATGTGATCGAATGGATTCGCACCATTGCAGTCGCACGGATCATTATGCCAAAAAGCTATATTCGACTCTCTGCAGGTCGTGAATCCCTGAGTGATTCAGAACAAGCTTTGGCATTTATGGCAGGTGCAAATTCACTCTTTTCTGGTGAAAAACTACTGACCACGCCAAATGCAGGCGAAGGCAAAGATCAGCTTTTATTTAGCAAACTCGGTTTAATCGCGGAACAGCCCAAACCAACTGCTGCACAGCTTTCAACTGATGCCATGCAAATGGCTTAAAACCCAAGCCCCGAACATCGGGGCTTAGTTTTATTGAATGATCAGTGGTAGGTTTCAATGTGCAATGCAAGAGATGGTGCGAATAAATGAATGGTTGAATCACCATGAGTATGGAAAATATATCGATTACTTCGCAAAGTTATGTGCTGTTATTAAAATTCCATAGCCTGCATTTAAATAATCCCCTTCACGAATAATGTCTTGACCATTAGCATGTTGAACCACCAATTGCTGCTGAATCACATCATAATGAAAAGATTCAAAGCAATCCTGATGTTGTAATAACCATGCAATGGTATCTGCCATATTGGCATCGACGGTATAACGCTCGGCTTGAAAATCTTTACTCATATCTGCATAAAAACTGTGAATGTATTTCTATTTTAATGATTTCAATATTGACCGGCATTAAAAAAGTGAGCTTTCGCTCACTTTTTTTTCGGCTGAGACTCTGCATTACTTTGTCACACCGCACTTACGACATTCCTTGTGCGAACCGATTTCTTCCATTTGCTCGTATTCGTAAATATGCATGCAAAATAGTTTTCTGAATAATTGAAGCATGTTGTTAAAACTCCCGTTTATTTATTAATGTGCTTCTGAATATTTCGTCCTGAAATATTATGATCATGCCTAAACACGCCATAGCTAATTTATTATCATATTTTTCCAATGAGTCAAATATCTTTACTTTAAAATGACACAATTTCGGATAATCGGTTATTTTTAAGCCTGCCTTATATTCACCTGAGTTCTAAGGATTTTTATTAATATCAGCATCACAGATATAGATTAATTTTCAGCAAATTTCGCACAAAAAAAACTCTCCCTTAGGAGAGTTTTTTCAAATAGATGATCACATGAGTAACGTTATTCACAAGCCCAGATTTAAACGTTCTGACTGGCAAACTTCGCACGTGCAGCATGCAATTTTTTATAGCTATCAATCAGACGTAAATGACGATCTAAACCTTCAAGTTGCATATTGGTTTCAGTTAAACCGTAGAAGCGAAGACTGCCATCCATTGAACCAATCACTGCATCCATACGTTCGTCACCAAACATACGACGGAAATTATGTTCATAGTCATTGAGATCTAAGTCATCGTCCAATTCAACTTCTAAAACCACATTCATACATTGATAGAACAAACCACGTTCGACCGTATTGGTGTTGTATTGAAGGAAAGTTTCAACCAACTCTTTTGCTTCTTCAAACTCTTGTAGCGCAATATAGATCAGTAGTTTGAGCTCAAGAACCGTTAATTGACCCCATACGGTATTGTCATCAAACTCAATCCCGATGAGCGTCACAATATCCGTGTAGTCATCCACTTCAAGCTCTTCTAAGCTCTCAACCAATGACACTAACTCGTCTTCATCTAGACGATGAATGTTTAAAATATCCTCACGGAAGTCCAAAGCTTTGTTGGTGTTATCCCAAACCAAGTCTTCAACCAAATACACTTCAGAATAACCCGGAACTAAAATACGACATGCCGTAGCACCTAGATGCTGGTAGACCGCCATATACGCTTCTTTGCCCATGTCTTCTAGAATCGCAAACATCGCTGCAGCTTCTTCCGCATTGGCATTTTCACCTTCTGTAGTGAAATCCCACTCTACAAAATCATAGTCTGATTGTGCGCTAAAGAATTTCCAAGACACCAAACCACTTGAGTCAATAAAGTGTTCTACAAAGTTATTTGGTTCAGTGACTGCATTTGAGCTAAAAGTTGGTTTTGGTAGATCGTTTAGACCTTCAAAGCTACGGCCTTGTAAAAGTTCGGTTAAGCTACGCTCTAAAGCCACTTCGAGTTTAGGGTGCGCACCAAAAGATGCAAATACCCCACCTGTACGTGGGTTCATTAAGGTTACACACATCACAGGGTACTGACCACCAAGTGAAGCATCTTTTACCAATACAGGAAAACCTTGTTCTTCTAAGCCTTGAATACCTGCAACAATACTTGGATATTTGGCTAAAACCTCTTCAGGGACATCTGGTAGAGCCAATTCACCTTCTAAAATCTCACGTTTTACTGCACGCTCAAAGATTTCAGATAAGCATTGAACCTGCGCTTCTGCCAAGGTATTCCCTGCACTCATGCCGTTTGATAAGTATAAATTTTCAATCAAGTTTGATGGGAAATACACTGTTTCACCATCAGACTGACGTACAAATGGCAGAGAACAAATACCGCGTGCTGTATTTCCTGAATTGGTGTCATATAGATGTGTGCCTAATAACTCATTTTCTGGGTTATAAATTTCACGCGTATAGTCATCTAAGATTTCAGTAGGTAACTCGCCTTCTGGGCCGGGTTGGAACCATTTTTCATCTGGGTAATGCACAAAGTCAGCATTGGCAATCTCTTCACCCCAGAACTGGTCGTTATAGAAGAAGTTGCAATTGAGACGTTCAATAAATTCACCCAAAGCCGAAGCTAATGCGCTTTCTTTGGTTGAGCCTTTACCATTGGTAAAACACATGGGCGATTGTGCATCACGAATATGTAGAGACCAAACATTCGGCACGATGTTACGCCATGATGCAATTTCAATCTTCATGCCTAAACCTGCCAAAATACCTGACATATTGGCAATGGTTTCTTCCAATGGCAGATCTTTACCCGGAATAAACGTGGTACTGTCTGACGCTAAATTTGGCATAAGTAAAGCTTGTGCATCTGCATCAATGCTTTCTACTTCTTCAATGACAAATTCAGGACCAGTTTGAATGACTTTTTTAACCGTACAGCGGTCAATTGAACGCAAAATGCCTTGACGGTCTTTTTCTGAAATATCCGCAGGAAGTTCAACTTGAATTTTGAAAATTTGCTTGTAGCGGTTTTCAGGATCAACAATATTATTTTGTGATAAGCGAATATTATCTGTCGGAATGTCTCGCGCCGCACAATACACTTTTACAAAATACGCTGCACATAATGCTGATGACGCTAAAAAGTAGTCGAATGGTCCGGGAGCAGAACCATCACCTTTATAGCGAATAGGTTGGTCGGCAATTACCGTGAAGTCATCAAATTTGGCTTCTTGTCGAAGGTTATCGAGATAATTAACCTTAATTTCCATGTGGGCACCTAAATATTCTTATGTGTCAGTGCAACACATAAAAATGAAAACATAAGCCGAATAACTGTAGGACATTGACTTAAAAATGTGAGGCCAGTACCAATCTAAGCGCTGTTGGGCACGGTACTGACAAGAATGGGCATTATTATAAGGTTATTTTGACTGTTTGATAACTTTTGTCGTGATTTACATCACGATGGGATTCGACACTTTGTGCATTTTGGTCGAATCCAAGCTCAACTGCTGCAATTACAGCCAATTTGTTGTGTTAGTGTGCAGCCGTGAAGAAAAAGGCTTGTCTTTTAAAAAAATCTTCGCTAGTATGCTTTGCGTCTGAACTTGTTGATAAATAACACATTCAGAATATAGGGCCTATAGCTCAGTTGGTTAGAGCAGCGGACTCATAATCCGTTGGTCCACAGTTCAAGTCTGTGTGGGCCCACCATATAAAACAACCCCTTACGTGCATTAATCGTGAGGGGTTTTTTAATGTTAAAAGCTAAGTAAAGTTTGTCTAAGCCTTTAAAAGATATGGCAGATAACATATAGATACGTACAAAACTTCAAGTCAACTTGAGTAAGCTACGATTGGTTAATACGAGAAGTAGGTTATAAAGAAATACATTCAAGAAAAATTTAAAAGCTTAAGTTCTAGATACCCTTAAATAAAGTCACGATTTGTTATACTTAAAAGGTATTATTTTATTCATTATAAGCAAATGTTTTTTGATTCATGACATTTAGAAATACTATATATTTCACACTTTAAAAGCACAAATATTAAGACTCAACCTGTTCAGGCTTTCTTAAGTCCAAATAAAACTCAACAATTGACCAAATAACAATCAAAGCGAACATAGCAACAGCGAATAACACAGCAGTTAAATAAATCATGCTTGAGTTCTCCGTTAGAAAACGAGTTAAGACCAACAGGTTAAAAATTTTAACCTACGACAAAAGTCTAATAAGAATTTCTGACGGTGCCTAGCCATATTTAGCAAATTTTTAAGAGTATTTTTATCTATGATGATAGCTTTGCTATATAAAATTTAACCGATTTATTGCTAAAAAGTATAATTCTTCAATCCGCCCTTCTTATTCCGATTTGAAATATCTGCACAATTCAGATCAAAGCTCACTTAAATCCTCTTGACTCATGATCCAAACAAGCAGAAATTACACCTTTTTAAAATCACCGTATCACCGACTATGTTGAAAAAGTTTATTGGCGAATCTGCATTTAAATTGGCAGGCTGGAAATACCACGTAGAACCTGATGTTTTAGAAAATAAACAAGTGATCGTCGGCTTTGAACACACCTCAATGATGGATGCTGTTCTTTCACTGGCCCTTTGCCAAATTTACGACATTAAAATTCACACGCTGATTAAAAAAGAACTCTTTAAAGGTCCATTTAAACCTGTACTTGAAGCGATTGGCGGTATTCCTGTAGACCGTAAAGCCAATAAAGACATCGTGACTCAAATGGTTGAGCATTTTGAAGCCAATGAAAAATTTAATTTAGTCATTGCTCCAGAAGCGACCCGTGCAGAACGTGGTGAAGCACGAAAACCGATTCGTACAGGCTTTTGGTATATCGCTAAAGCAGCAGGTGTGCCGATTGTATTAATGTATGCCAACTCAAAAACCAAACAAGGCGGTATTTTCGGTAAGATTTACCCGACTGACCTCGATCACGATTTAGCTTTAATTAAGCAGCTCTATAAAGATAAAGTAGGTTTAGACATCGTGATCCCAGAACCTAAAAATAAAGACTAAGTGCCATTCACGTTTTTTTAAGATATACGTACTTAAAGATATAAATGTATCGTGCTCCATGCATTGTACATTTATATCTTCCTTTTATAACAAGATCACCTCGCTCCTTTCAGCCCAATTCTCATCATAAGAAAAATTACAGTACGAGCGTTTAGACATTTCGCATTATTTTCTCAAATTTGGATATTTTTTTTTCAACTACTCAATTCATGAAATCCAGTACTTTCACACAAAAAAGCCATTATGGTAGAATTTGCTCAATTTGATAGGCATAAGGCCAATCTACAAGGAGCATATTTCGCATGGCGGGTCATTCCAAGTGGGCTAATACTAAGCATCGTAAAGCAAAACAAGATGCGAGCCGCGCTAAAGTATTCACAAAATTTATCCGTGAAATCGTGACAGCTGCACGTTTAGGCGGCGGTGATGTAGCGTCTAACCCACGTTTACGTGCTGTTGTTGAAAAAGCATTAGTTGCAAACATGACACGTGACACCATTAACCGTGCAATCCAACGCGGTGTGGGCGGTGAAGAAAATGCTGATCTAAAAGAAGTCACTTACGAAGGTTATGGCGTTGGTGGTGTTGCTGTCATCATTGAAACAATGACTGACAACTTGAACCGTACTGTTCCTGACGTTCGTCACTGCTTCTCTAAAACTGATGGTAATTTAGGTACTGCAGGTTCAGTGGCTTATATGTTTACCAAACGTGGTGAGATTACTTTTGAAGATGTTTCTTTAGAAGATCAAATTATGGACATCGCTTTAGAAGCGGGTGCTGAAGACATCGAAGTGGACGAAGAAGAAATTCTAGTTATCACTACACCTGAAACTTTCGGTGAAGTTCAGGATGCGCTTGCAGCAGCAGGTTTAAAATCTGATAACGCAGAAGTGGTCATGAACCCTTCAACGAAAGCGTTAATTTCAGATATCGAACAAGCGAAAAAAATCATCAAAATGATTGATATGTTTGAAGATCTTGACGACGTTCAAAACGTGTATACCAACGTTGAATTCACCGATGAAGTGATGGCTGAGTTAGAAGCTCTATAATTCAATCGACTGAAGTATAAAACGCACCCATCGGTGCGTTTTTTATTGCCTAGCTTTCAACTGTTTGAGTTTATATATGAGAGCTGTATTTAAACCTTATTTAACAATCCATTACAGTTAAAAACGTTATATTGCTTAATTACAAAACTTGAATGTAATGCAACCACATGTTCAATTTTACCAATACGTTTGAGTAAAATTTCACTATAATTTTCCATATCACGCGCAACGACTTCAACAATAAAATCTGCCGACTGCCCTGTCACTAAAAATGCATTAATGACTTCTGGAATACTTTCTAATTCTTCTAAAAATTTAGCAAAAGTATCTGTATCATGTTTGCTTAAGGACACCTGTAGCAGCACATGCAAACTAAAGCCCAATTTTTGATAATTAATTTCACGTTTTAGACCACTGATAATATTGTGATCAATCAATTGTTTGATCCGACGATGAACTGAACTGACCGATAAATTCACTCGCTCTGACAGTTCATTTAAATTGACATCTTCATGGGTCAAAATTTCTAAAATTTGTTTATCAAAACGGTCTAGTTCCATCAGTCTACTCCAGCCATTTTTGAAAACAGTGCTGATGATCCAGATTCATCAAACACCTGTTGTCATTTTCAATGTTATTTTAAGTTTTAAAATCAGCATTTATGTGCAAGTTTTCTCATGTATAGCATGATTTATTAAAAATAATAAAGCTCATACACATTATGAACATAATAATTTGCATATATATCGTGTTTAAATGAATGTTTTTTCATCAAAGTTTAGTTTTTATATTCTAAATAACGTCTTTAGACAACCTACCAATAAAGCTTCTCGATGCATTCCATTGATCTGAATAAATCAATTTCAGATAAAAGGGAAAGATATTTTATTTATATTTTTCAATTTTTTATTTTTACTTTATTTTTCAATGTGCGCTCTATTTCACATTTCATTTTTTTCACTTATTTACTTGGTTTGGTAATTACATTAAAAAATAGCGGCGGTTCATAAATATACAAAAAAACAAAAACGGAAGAATAAACATGGCAATTAAATCACTGAGTTCACTCAGCTCAAAATTAAGTTCTGTACTAAGTCCTTCCCTACAGCTCAGTACAATTAGCAGCACGGTCAGTAACCTACTTAGCCCGCTTAAACCTACAACCAATATCACGGATACGCTGACAGGATTATTGGGTAATTTAGGTGGCACAAAATCTTTTGATTTTAGCCCACTGACCAAATCGCTTCCGCAAGTGATTAGCACGATTCAAAGTCTTACATCCAATAACGGTTCAAATTCGGATGCACTCAAGACTTTGATGACAACACTGCAACCGCTCCTACAAAATTTAGGTGGCAACGCTGGCTCAACAGAGATGAATCAGTTGGTTCAATCCTTACCTACCATTGTCAACAGCTTGCAAAGTTTACTGAGTAGCACCAATAATCAAGCCAATCTTCCTGACAATATTAGCAGTGCTGTAAATGCCATCAAACCATTGCTTGCTATGCTTGGAAGCGCAACTGGGTCAACGGATGCAACACAAATTATCAATACACTCAGCCAAGTTTTAGAATATGCGCAACCCATTATTCAGATGATTGGGAGCTCGTCTTCTGGAAACATCGACTTTGGGCAAATTGCACAAGGTGCAACGACTGCCCTCCTACCTTTATTAGCTTCAATCAATAAAGACAACTCAACTATTGATATGGAACAGTTGAGTCATGCTTTACCGACAGTGATTGGAAGTGTGACCAATCTAGTGACCGCCATTTCATCAGCCAACCAAGGGAATGTCCCTGAGACCATTTCAGGGGTGATCAAAGGACTTAATCCGCTGTTAGATTTACTGGCAAAAAGCGATGTCATCGATACGGATCAGGCTCAAACCGTCAAAGCGATTTATGATGTATTAAATAGCGTGAGCACCATTTTGGATGTGGTCAACAATCCATCCTTACTGACGCTTTCAACTGATTTAAATCAAGTGATTAATTCGTTGAAACCAGTCATTGCTCTGATGGACAGTAATGGTGAAGCGACTCAGTTCCTCGATCAACTGACCATTCCAGATCTTGGCGATTTACTTGGCAATCTTGCTCCTGAAAAAATTGATCTTGGTTCTATCACGGATCAGTTCAACCAATTGACTGAAAACCTCACGGGCCAATTACCGAATATTAATGACCTATTGGAAAATTTAGGTTCTGCTCAAGGTGATTTTGATATCTCCACCATCATCCCAAGTATTAAGGATGCGCTAGGCAATATCTTCTACCCTGTTATGCCGCTGAATACTTTACAAGCCGATAGTATCAGTCCAGTGCTGAATATTTTGGATATTCAACAACAAAGCTATATTTAAGGATTGAATGTCTGATGAAAAAGCGCGCTGTTAGGCGCGCTTTTTTAAAGCAGTATGACGCAAAGTTTTCATATAAAGAGCTTATACACCACGCCAATCTACCCGTGCGTTACGTTCTGTTTGGTATATACGTTGCACATATTGACCTAAAGGCAAATCGCTCAAATAGGCTTTGTAAGCTTTAAACTCTTCTGACAAGGTTTCGCCATGCTCTTTTTCCCACGGCGTTCCGACAATCTCCAATATCGGCGCCAACATTGAACACACTGCAATATCAGCCAAACCTAATCGGTCGCCTACAAAATAACGCCCGCCTTGTTCGATCAGACGTTGATTTAAATCAACCACAATTTCGTCCAATCGCTCACGTGAAGCCGCAACCTTATCCGTATCTAATTGATAACCTTTAGAAACCAGTGCCTTTATAATGGGCTTGGAATATTTTTCAAACTGACGTAAATAGCCCTTTTCACCAATTAAAATATCAAGTGATTCTTCACTTTCATTTAATGCATGTGCCAACCCCCAACGGCGCACATGTTGGCCTAACTCAATGGAGAGTTCATTAATTTCTAAAGCGTCTTCACGCAGTTTGACATCTGGACGGATCAGACTATGTTCGGGGTAGGTCGCATCCAAGTAAAAGGCGATTTGAGTTGAATCTGCAACCCAATGATCTTGATCACGTAAAATCGGTAATTTGTTTTGCCCTGTTTTAAGCTGTGCAAATGCACGATGTACACCCGGCATTAAATTATGAGCCACATAATCCAACTCTTTATGATCGAGTAACCAGCGCGCCTTTTCACAAAAATGTGAGAGTGGAAACTGGTAGAGAGTTCGCATAAATGCTCCAAGTTTTTGTTGTAACTGTAGTTTATAAAACCCAGTAATTTTATAGGGATACTTTAGTCACTGTGTTATTGAAACACAATGTCATTTTTGCACCTATTCTGCATCTGTAGTGCAACTCAAGCATTATTCAGACGTGAATTCATCTCTATCTCTGCGCGATTCAATAAGATATACATTCTCCTGCCCATATCACCTGACTTTATTATGGCTTTCATGTAAAATCATCCACAATTTTTTTATAATACTTTGTGAGTTATTTCATGGGTTTTAACTGTGGTATTGTCGGCCTGCCGAACGTTGGTAAATCAACGCTTTTCAACGCATTAACCAAAGCTGCGATTGCTGCTGAAAACTTCCCATTCTGTACAATTGAGCCAAATACTGGGATCGTACCTGTACCTGACCCACGTATGGATAAACTTGCTGAAATTGTAAACCCACAACGTGTTGTCCCAACCACGATGGAATTTGTGGATATCGCAGGTCTTGTTGCTGGTGCATCTAAAGGTGAAGGCCTTGGTAACCAATTCTTAGCTAACATTCGTGAAACTGATGCTATTGCACACGTTGTACGTTGTTTTGAAGACGAGAATGTCATTCACGTAAATGGCAAAATTGACCCACTTGACGATATCGCAACGATCAACACTGAACTTGCACTTGCTGACTTAGAAGCTGTTTCTAAAGCAATTACACGTCTAGCAAAATCTGCAAAAGGTGGCGATAAAGAAGCGATTGCGACCAAAGCGGTTTTAGACAAAATTTTACCTTTACTGGATGAAGGTAAACCTGCGCGTGCTGCAGACCTTGATGAAGATGAACGCAAATTGGTGCGTGGTTATGGCTTCTTAACCCTTAAACCAACCATGTATATTGCCAACGTTGCAGAAGATGGTTTCGAAAATAACCCTCACTTAGAAGCAGTGCAAAAATTAGCTGCTGAAGAAAATGCAATTGTGGTTCCACTTTGCAACCAAATCGAAGCAGAAATTTCATTACTTGAAGATGAAGACCGTGCGGAATTCCTTGAAGCTTTAGGCATGGAAGAACCTGGTCTAAACGTGGTTATTCGTGCAGGTTATGGCTTACTCGGCCTTCAAACTTACTTCACAGCGGGTGTACAAGAAGTTCGTGCTTGGACAGTAAAAATTGGTGCAACTGCACCTCAAGCTGCTGGTGTGATTCACACTGACTTCGAAAAAGGCTTTATTCGTGCTGAATGTGTTGCCTACAACGACTTCGTTCAATACAACGGTGAAGCTGGCGCTAAAGAAGCAGGTAAATGGCGTTTAGAAGGTAAAACATACATCGTTCAAGATGGCGATGTTTTACACTTCCGTTTTAACGTATAAGATAGCACCTATAAGAAGCCAGCAATTTGCTGGCTTTTTTAATTTCAGGCAAAAGCTCAAGCCAAAAAAATAAGCATATTTAAAAACTTAAAACCTGCTTAAAAACAAAATTATATCGACACGAATACATGATTTGGTTGCCGAGTCACCACAGTGCAACGACTTAAACCTCTACCGTTCTGCTATAAATTTATTCATAGGCACTAATGCCTATTTTCATAGAACAATAGCAATGAAAAAAATCAGCACAATTCTAACAGCAGGTATCTTTACAATGCTTAGTGCAACTGCGTTTGCATGTCCACAAGGCACCACACTTACAGGTGGTACAGGTGCAAACCATAAAGGTGGTACTTGTGTTTCCATTGCTAAAGATGCAAAACATCAGGAACGTACTGCTACACATGCAGCACAAGTTGCGCAGCATGATGCAAAAGTCGCTCGACACGATGCAAAACAAGCCAGCCAATTGGCTCAGAGTAAAGTGAAACATAATCAAAAATTAGCAAAACATGATGCAGCTCAAGCACAGCATCTTGCAACACAAGCAAAATCAGAAACTAAAACTTCAGCCCATGCTGCCAAAGCTGCAAATACTGACGCAAAAGCAAAAATCGCTGTACAAAAGGTCGCAGCGGAACAACATAAAGCTGCTGTGAAATCCTAAACAGTTGAGAATAAGTACATCGCAAAAAAAAGCCGGAATTATCCGGCTTTTTTATTTAAATCATTTATGGGTGAGCAATATGTAATGCTTTTGCATCCATCTCTGCACGCTGTCTTCTTGCTTCTGTCAGCATGCGTTGTTCAAGCTCTTTACGAAAGCCTAGTAGAAACACAAACTCTGCTAGGACAAATAAAGGCCCTATTGCCAAGCCAATGACATCATCCATAAACGCAGGCTTTTTCTTTTCATAATAATGACCGATAAATTGAATGATCCAACCCACTACAAAGATCCCCACACTCCAGATCAACCATGACATAAGGCTCATTTTTGCGATCATTAAGGCTAAAGGATACGTGACGGCAAATACCAATAGCATGATCAAACTGAAAATTTTATCTAAACTCAGGTAATAAATGACACTAGCAATAATCAACAACAATGCAAGGGTCAGTTCAACACCTGAAATCACCAGCCCTGCCCGTGCGGTTAGACACATAATCGAAAATACAATAAGCGGAATACCCACAAAATGCGTTAGCACATTTTTTCGATCCAAATGATATGCTGCATATTGGCTTAGCAGCCTTTCAAGTTTGCTCATTAACTTACTCCTTGTTCATTCACTCATTTCACTATATAAAAAATGCATCAATAAAGTTGTCAGCTAATAGACAAGTTGGACCATAAAATAAGGATATGCTGTGCTGGACGCTCAATATGTGCATCAACTCAATAAAAATGTGTGGTATTCAGGCTTAAATGTTTCCTTCCAAGACTTTATCTACCACCATGCCCTGACCTTAACTTTCGAAAAAGACGCACGTGTTTTTTTATCAGGACAGCGTTTTAATGGTATGTATGCGGTCTTAGAAGGCGCAGTTCGCTTAGGCTATATTGATATTCATGGCAAAGAAGCGATTGCCGCCATTGCTGAGCCGATTATGTGGTTTGGCGAAATATCCTTGGTTGACCAATTACCACGTTCTCACGATGCCATCTGCACCAAAAAGTCCACCTTATTACACTTACCGGCTCAAGCAATTCAGCAATTATTACAACAACACCCTGAGTTTTAGTTTCATATTGCCCAGCTCACCAGTCAAAAACTTCGCTATGCCTTTATGGAACTCATAGCCTTACAAACGCAAAGTTTAAGTCAACGTCTCGCACAGCGTCTGCTGTTTATTTTAAATGGATATGGAAATCATTTGGAAATTGAGCAACACACCATATATATCTCGCAGGAACAACTCGCGCAACTGATGAATTGCTCAAGACAATCAGTCAATCAGGAGCTTCAGCAGTTGGAAAAAATACAGGTGCTTCGTGTTGCGTTTAAACAAATTGAAGTTTTAGATCTAGCGCAGTTACATCAGATTGCTCATGCACTTCCTGTGCATGATGTCTGACATTTGTGATTTAAATAAGTGCATTTAATTGCACCAGAATGATTCTTTATAGTTATTTTGCTTTTATTTGTGGCACTTCACTTTATCGAGTTTTGATCAAGACAATAATTGGCAAACATTTACACTGTCAAAACCATTTGTACATGCTGCAACTTCTTGAGTTGATGCTTCTGATTTGTCTTCAGTCGCTGCTTGTGCATTGAGCGCTGTAGTCAAAACAGCCAAAACCGATAACAGCATTAATGTTTTTTTCATCTTAATCACCTATTCAACGTCTTTTATTTAATTTACATACTTCATCTTATACGCAGTTATTTTTACACAATTTATCAAATAATGATAATTTTAATTTTTTTATCACATTATTCATACTTTGTATTATTAATATTTTAAAGATATTAATTAAAGAGAAAGTCAGACGACTAGCGTTCTATAATGGGGAGTTTTTAACAATAAATTTTTCTCAAAAGATATTTTTACAATTCATTATCAATGCTTTATCTATTTAAATTCAAAAAATAAACATGTAAATTTGAAACTAAGCTCAACGCAAAGACAGCAGTCTGATTTATTTTTTATATGAAATAGCGATACTTTGAGGAAAAATTATCAATCATCTATTATAGATTTATTCTTGTTTTTTGATATTTTCCCAAAAAAAAGCAGTGAAACTTCACTGCTTTGATCAAGTTAAACGCCTACTTTTTTCGGATCGGTATTTCCGAGTTCAGGGTTTTCAATCGCACCTTTGCATTGATTTTTATCACGCTCATAATCTGCTTGCTTTTGTGCAACAGTCGAACTCTGATCAATACTTTCACGTGCCCAAATTTCCAGACTTGTCAAAGCCTTACGACACAGCGCGTATTTCCCTTCAGTCACAGAATCGGTCATTTTGACATTGATCCGCCATTCCGTACTCAATTTACGCGCTGGAATACGAACTTTCTCTTCCATCTGATCGACTTGCTTTGCATAAACAATCGGATCGACTTCATTGATAAACGCCCAAGCTTTGGCAGCATACTCCGTTGCATCATTGGTTAATTTGGGTGCTGCTTTAATTTCAACTTGAGCTTGTTCAGCTCCATCATTACCACAGGCCTGCAACAACACCGTGCTGCTCAATAATGAAACAATCAGTATCCCACGCATCTTCAACCTCTGCATATCCGGCTCATTTCAGCAAACATATTCGGCAATATGCTAGTGAATTCGAGTACAATACTCAATCATCATTTGACCTGTTGTTCAACTCTTTCAAAGGTGTGTCGTGTCTGAGCACAAACTTCCTACAGTTCAGCCTGCGGGTTTTTGGCAAGGTGCTAAAGATAGTCAAGCCATTATCTTTACCTATCTTCCTGTTTCTTTTGCATTTGGAGTTTCTGCGACTCAATTTGGTTTCACTGCGTGGGAAGCCTTATTTTTATCATGCTCTATGTATGCAGGTGCCAGTCAGTTTCTCGTCGTAGCGTTACTGGGAAGTGGAACATCTATTTGGATGACTGCTCTTACTGTAATTGCCCTCGATATCCGCCATTTACTCTATGGCCCTGCCTTACAAAACTTGATTCAAGATCGACTTAACTTAAAGAAAACTGCGGTGTGGGCTTGGGGTTTAACCGACGAAGTTTTTGCATCAGGTATGATCAAACTGTCGCAACGTCGTCAAGAATGGTCAGAATCTTGGATGTTAGGACTCAGCTTATTTAGTTGGCTGTCTTGGGCAACAGGCTCATTTTTAGGCGGTTTATTTGCCGATCAAGTCAGCAACCTTCCACAATTTTTACAAGCCGCACTCGACTTTCTACTGCCTGCATTGTTTTTAAGCTTTTTACTTGCCGCATTTGAGAAAAAACATACATTTGTGGTCACGGTTACAATTATTGTTTCTGCGATTGCCTGCTACTTTATTGACTTGTCTGCCGCGATTTTTATCGGTATTTCTTCTGGTATTTTTGCCGGTTTATTCAAACATTATGTTTTAAAAAAACCTGATCCTGAGCATATGGGTGAAGCATCATGAATCTAGAAATTATCCTGGTCGGGATCTTGGTCGGAATTGCGAATTTTGCATCACGGTTTGGGCCATTTTTTGTAATTCAGAAATTTCAGCAAGGTTCACAGCAGCGTGGTTCTTTATGGCTAAAAATCGCTTTGGGCTCGATTGGTATCGCTGCAATTAGTTCAATGTTGGTGGTTGCAACCTTACCACCTCTGCTTGAAGCCCCAAATAAAAGCTTTGCCATGTTGGTTGGATTTGCTGTGCTTGCAGGTTTGTATTTCAAGTTTAAGAAAATTGTACCAGCCACGCTCACTGCAGCACTGACTTACGGCTTAGTCTATACCTATATACCTTTTCACCTCTAAAGCTAAGTCAGCGACAATCCAAATCTCCCTCAAGCACAAGCTTCTTCAGCCTGTGCCTTTTAATTAGCAATATTTATGAGATAGTCAACACATAACACAAAAAATCTTAAGGAAAACAATAGATGGCAAAGTACCATTTTATTCAAGGCAAAATTTATATCATTCTAGACAACCATCTGAATTAAGCTGGGGACTGCAAAAACCCATCGAAAGCGTATATTTTCAATGCTTCATTCAAAGCCAGCTATTCAGTGCTAATTTCTGCGCTGTACATTGCCAACCAGCAGATCAGATCCGCGCCATTTATATAGAGAAAAATCAGCAACAAAAGATTGTGGGCTTATATAACTGCACACAGCAGATTCTGCACTTACATCCACGTCGCCTGATGTTTTCACACATATCGATGCCCCGCCTGTTCAGCAATTTTCTGCAGCTGGCGGGTTTTTTATTGATTTTTCTATTGTGCATTTTTAGCCTCAGTTCATGGCTCAATTCATCATTTCACATTCTATCGGTAGCTGCAGACGCACTCTATTTCACTGCCATTTTAATTGGCTTAATATTGATTTTATGCATATGCGTCGCACCACTGCTCGGATTGCTGTACTGGCCCAACTTCCGCCAAACATCTGTGCAGCTTTGTGCGCTTCAATGTGCAAATTTGGATATTGAGCCATTCCCTGCATCTGTAAAAAATGCAGGTATATTTAAAGTGAATTTAAATAAAAAACAACTAATTACCACTTTTTAAAGATTTTAACAGATAAATAATTACACGAACGCTCCCCCATAAAGATATAAAAAAAATTGTTGGACAATATCATTTATTTATGTGAACACTCGCTTATCTCTCGAACAAGTTCTGCTATGCTTAAATTCCCATAAAATCAAGCATGGATGATTTACATGAGCGTCACTATTGGTACTCCACTTCAGTCTTCAGCGTATAAAGTCTTACTGTTAGGTTCTGGTGAACTCGGTAAAGAAGTTGTGATTTCATTGCAACGTTTGGGTGTAGAAGTTCATGCTGCCGATCGTTATGACCATGCTCCTGCCATGCAAGTTGCACATTTTTCTCATACTTTAAATATGGCAGATCCTGAGGCACTTAAAGCTTTAATTTCTCAAGTGAAGCCTCATTTGATTGTTCCTGAAATTGAAGCCATTGCGACTCAAGTTTTAGTCGAGATCGAAGAACAAAATATTGCCACTGTCATTCCTTCTGCAAAAGCTGTCAACCTGACGATGAACCGTGAAGGGATTCGCCGTCTAGCTGCCGAAGAGCTTGGACTCCCGACTTCAGCCTACCGATTTGCCAATACCCTTGAAGCGTTCCGTGCTGCATGCGATGACATTGGCTATCCAAACTTTGTTAAGCCTGTCATGTCGTCTTCGGGTAAAGGACAGTCACGTGTAAAAAGCTTTGATGAAGTCGATGCTGCTTGGGAATATGCACAAACAGGTGGACGTGTAAATCAAGGTACAGTGATTGTGGAATCACAAATTGACTTTGACTTTGAAATCACCCTGCTGACTGTTCGTGCAAAAAATGCAGAAACAGGTGAAATTGAAACATCATTTTGCGACCCGATTGGCCACCGCCAAGACTCTGGTGACTATGTTGAAAGTTGGCAGCCACAACTTATGACTGCTCTTGCATTAGAGGAAGCCAAGCGTATTGCCAATAAAGTAACCATTGCATTAGGTGGATGTGGCATTTTTGGGGTGGAACTGTTTGTCAAAGGCGATAAAGTATGGTTTAGTGAGGTATCACCTCGTCCACACGATACAGGCCTTGTCACTCTTGCATCGCAATTCCAAAGCGAATTCGAACTGCATGCACGTGCCATTCTTGGTCTGCCTGTGAATACTGCTCGACACAGTACTGCTGCGAGCGCAGTCATCTATGCAGGCGTGGATGATACCAATTTATCATTTACTGGCTTAAATCTTGCTTTGGCTAATCCAGACACCGATTTACGCCTCTTTGGTAAACCAGAAGGCTTTAAACGTCGCCGTATGGGCGTAGCAACAGCACGCGCTGAAACCACAGATCACGCGCGTGAACTTGCTCAACATGCTGCACAACAAGTCAGTGTTCAACAAAACTAAGTTTGTAACACCTTAACGGACCACTGTTCATGATCAATACGCTTCCTCTGCTGAATTACATTAAAAGTAACCACGACATTCAGGCGATTAACCAATGGCGCTCAGATGTTGAAAATCAGCTACAGGAATGCTTTGAAAATGGACAGTCGATTCGTGATGTGATTTTGGCGCGATCGAATCTAATCGATGAAGCTTTAAAGTTCTTATGGACACATGCTGAACTCGACCAAACCGATCTCGGTTTGTTTGCTGTAGGTGGCTATGGTCGCCGTGAAATGCTGCCATACTCCGACGTCGATATCATGATTTTGTCTGAGGATGAAATCAGCCCAGAACAAGAAAAACTCATCTCCAGCTTTATTTCAACACTTTGGGATGTTGGTAATTTCAAACCGGGCATCAGTGTACGTACTATTAACGATTGTGTTGCTCAAGCCACCAATGATTTAACCGTGGCAACAGCGCTGATCGAAGCACGTTTGATTGTGGGCAATGAACACCTAGCCAAATGGCCACGCCGTATCGTGTCACAGACATGGACGGATAAAACCTTCTATGATGCCAAAATGCAAGAGCAAGCCAAACGCTATGCTCAACATAACAATACCGAAAGCAACTTAGAACCCGATATTAAAAATGCGCCCGGTGGTATCCGCGACATCAACCAAATCGGTTGGATTGCAAAGCGTCATTTCCGTGTCAATCGCATCTATGACCTTGTACATCTAGGTTTTATTTCAGAGTTTGAACTTGGCGTTCTTGAAGAAACAGAAAGCTTTCTTTGGGAAATCCGTCATCATTTACATCGCTTAACCAAGCGCGACGAAAACCGCTTACTGTTTGATTATCAACGTGACATTGCCGCTAAATTTGGCTATCAGCGTGAAGAAGGCAAATCACCGAATTATCCAATCGAACAGTTCATGAAACGTTACTACCGTAGCGCTCAGCAAGTGACGACTTTAAATGAAATGCTCTTGGCTTATTTCAATGAATCGGTCATCACACCGCGCTTGCCTGACTATGAACGTAAGATTGAAGAAATCAATGCCAACTTCAAATTAGTTGATGGCAAATTGGCGGTGCAGCATCATAAAATTTTCTCTGAAAATCCAAGTGCTATTTTAGAAATTTTCTACCTCTTGGCGAATCGTCCGGAAATTGAAGGCATTCGTGCCCGAACTTTACGTCTATTGTCTCTTGCGGCAAAACGTATTGATCAAAACTTCCGTAACAATCCCGCACATCAAGCCTTATTTATGGCGATCATTCGCTCACCCTACCGTTTATATGACACCATGGTGGCGATGAAACGTTATGGTGTGCTCGGCAACTATATTCCTGCCTTTGGGCAAATCATGGGACTCATGCAATACGACTTGTTCCATATTTATACTGTCGATGCCCACACCCTATTACTACTACGTAATTTAAACCGTTTTAAAGAGCCTGAATTTGCTAAGGACTTCCCTGTCGTTAGCTCCGTATTCCAACGACTGGCGCGCCGTGACATTGTTTATTTAGCGGCAATTTTCCATGATATCGCCAAAGGTCGTGGTGGTGACCACAGTGAACTTGGTGCAGCGGATGCAATTGCTTTTTGCCGTACCCATGGGTTTACTGAACGTGAATGCAACCTTGTCGCATGGTTGATTCAAAACCATCTATTGATGTCCGTTACTTCTCAGAAAAAAGATATTTCCGATCCAGATGTAGTGAAAGAATTTGCTGAGAAAATGGGCGATATGGAACATCTCGACTATCTTTACACATTGACAGTTGCTGATATCAATGCAACTAATCCGACGCTTTGGAATACATGGCGTGCATCCCTCATGCGCCAACTGTATACACAAGCGCGTGATGTGATTCGTTCTGGTTTGGGTCGTCCTGTAGATTATCCAATGCTGATCGAAGACACTAAATTTGCGGCCAGTGAACTATTAGTCAACGATTTTTCGCTCTACGATGTAGAAACTGTTTGGCAAGAACTCGGTGATGAATATTTCCTAAAAGAATCTGCCGATGAAATCGCATGGCATACGCGCGCCATATTAAAGCATGGCAATAATGCAGAACCATTGGTACTGATGCGAGCACATCGCAAATTTGCACAAGATGCGGTACAGATCTTTATTTACACCCAAGATCAGCCTAACTTGTTTGCGACCACAGTGGCTATTTTGGACAGAATGAATCTAGATGTTCAAGATGCCCGTATTATCACTGCATCCACTGCATTTAGTTTGGACACCTATGTTGTACTTGACCGTTTTGGCACCTTATTAACAGATCCAGAGCGTGAGCAAACCGTTATTGAAGCGCTTAAAAAAGCCTTGAGCCAATCAGACAAGTACCCAGGCCTGATGCAACGTCGCATTCCACGTCAACTGCGTCATTTTGATATTGAAAATACCGTGAGTATTTCTTTTAATGAAGCGCTTCAACAAAATATGGTTGAAATTGCGACACTTGACCATCCGGGCTTACTTGCTAAAGTCGGTGGTTTATTTATGATGCAAGGCCTAGATATTCACTCTGCGAAAATTGCGACGCTCGGTGAACGTGCTGAAGATATTTTCTATGTCACTAAAAAAGATGGCTCACCTATGAGTGATTCAGAAGCGGAAACGTTTGCTGCACAGTTAAAGTCAGCACTTGATGAAGCTTCGAATCAGGTTTGTAGTCATCATTAACTTAAATTGATCGGTATCCATTCCATGAACTCCAGTTTGTCATTATTACACCCTTATCCATTTGAAAAGCTAAATAAGCTATTTCAGGATGTGAAACCCGCAGATTTGCCTTTGATTCCCCTATCGATTGGTGAGCCAAAGCATCCTGCACCGGAGTTTGTGAAACAGGCCATTATTGATAATTTTCAACACTTATCTACTTACCCAAACAGCAAGGGTTTACCTGAGCTTCGCACGAGCATTGCAAATTGGTTAACTCGTCGCTTTAAACTCAATAGCATCAGTGCAGACACCAACGTATTGCCTGTGTCTGGTACACGTGAAGCGATCTTCTCGTTTGTACAAGCTTTGATTAAACGTGAAGATGCCCCATATGTGGTGATGCCAAATCCGTTCTACCAAATCTATGAAGGCGCAACTTTACTTGCGGGTGCAGAACCTTACTTCATTAACTGTACAGAAGAAAATAACTACCTTGGCGACTTTGACGCTGTGCCAGCTGAAGTTTGGGAAAAAACCGCTTTACTGTTTGTCTGCACACCGGGTAATCCTACAGGTGCGGTACTTTCTAAAGAACAGTTTAAAAAACTGATTGCTCTGTCTGACCAATATAATTTTGTGATTGCATCTGATGAATGCTACTCAGAGCTTTGGTTTGATGAAGCGCCTGTTGGTCTGCTTGAAGTTTGTGCTGAAATAGGCCGTGATGATTATAAGAACTGCGTGGTATTCCACTCACTGTCTAAGCGTTCTAACTTACCGGGTATGCGTTCTGGCTTTGTTGCAGGTGATGCTGCGCTTTTAAAACCTTATTTACAATATCGTACTTATCATGGCGCTGCGATGCCTGTTCAACACCAGTTAGCTTCAATTGCAGCTTGGGATGACGAAGCACACGTCGAAGAAAACCGCGTCCAGTACCGTGCAAAATTTGAATTATTCCAACGCGAACTGGGTCACCTACTACCATTACAAAAACCTGATGCAGGGTTCTACTACTGGTTAAAAGTGGATAATGATGAAACTTTTGCCAAAATGCTGATGGAAAAAGCACACGTTAAAGTGCTTCCAGGCCGTTATTTATCACGTGATACAGCACAAGGTAATCCGGGTGAAAACCATGTCCGCTTAGCTCTGGTTGCTGATATTACCCAATGTGAAGAAGTGATTCGTCGCTTAAAAGCAGTACTTTAATTGATTTAAAGTGTTTTGCTTAAAACAAAAAATGCCCCAAATTTGGGGCATTTTTATTTGAGTCATTTCTTAACAATCATTCAGAGCTAATCATCTAGCAATAATTATTTATAAACAATCATTAAGAAATCATTGAACACTATTAGAAATCAAATGTTGCACTCAATTTAAATGTTCGAGGTTCTCTCACTGTTAAACGCTGTATGAAAAATAAGTATGGTCATAACGAATTGTTGTAAAGCGTATAGACAAACAGACACTGAAAGGTTTTAGTTAGTTGCAAAGTAATATCTTTCATTATCAATTAGATCCACCAGTAATAACAGATCATTTATGGAACTCAAAATTTGCCTTCTGCTATAAGCTTATTGAGGTGGATGAAGAGCAAATTCATATTGAACGGTATAACTGAGATTTTTATCAACCATCGGAATAGGTTCAAGTCGCGCAACCAATAGGGATTTTTGTACTTTTTGATCAAAGCTTTTAGAGCCCGAACTTGCAATGAGTTTTGAGCTAACAATATAGCCTGTTGCAGCAATCACGGTGAGCTGTAGTTTGACGGGATGCTTATATGTTTTCATTTCAGACGCAGATAGCACATATTGTGGTGCATTCACCCAAGAGACTTCATACATTTTCGGTTTGACATGTGGATCAATTGCATCAGCAACACGCGTAGGTTGGTATTCTTCTACAGGTGTTTTTAATAATTGCAATAATGCGTTGACCCGAGCATCTGTCGTGCGGTCTAGATTGCTTGCAACAACAGACATTTTTGTAGGTTCAGATGCACTTGGATTGCTATCTGCCCAAGCTATCCCCACACATACAAGTAAAAAAAACGTTAAAACACAAATTCGACGTTTAACCATCTGCTTAAACAATGTTATGACCTTCAAATAAAGAGACTTCAGTATAAACATCCAAAAAAATAAAGACGCTTCCGCGCCTTTATATCAACCTCAGTTCGGCCAATGATTCACTTCATTTTACTGAGCCAAAGCTTTTTCAATATCTTCATTCAATGTTTCAGGCTTGGTCGTGGGTGCATAGCGGTTAATAACTTGCCCATTTTTGCCAATTAAAAACTTGGTGAAGTTCCATTTAATACCATTACCCAATACGCCTTTCGAGTTATTGGTTAAATAACGGAAAATCACATGCGCTTCAGGGCCTTTTACATTCACTTTGGCAAACATCGGAAAAGATACGCCATAGTTTTTTTGACAAAATGCGCCAATTTGATCATTTGAACCCGGATCTTGTCCGCCAAATTGGTTGCATGGAAAACCTAAAACCTCAAAACCTTGATCTTTATATTGTTCGTAAATTTTCTCCAAACCAGCAAATTGAGGAGTAAATCCACATTTACTAGCGGTATTTACAATTAATAAAACCTGGCCTTCATAATCTGCAAAGGATTTATTACTTCCGTCCAGTAATTCTGCTTCAAACTGGTGAATGGTGGTCATGGATAAGTTTCCTCATCATTTTTTTGTTTTGTTTCTAATTCTAAGGATGCTGAATTAATACAATAACGCAATCCAGTCGGCTGTGGTCCATCAGGGAAAACATGCCCTAAATGTGCGTCACAATGATGACAAACAATTTCTGTTCTGACCATACCGTGTGTCGTATCTACATTTTCTTCCACCGCAGCAGGTTCAATTGGCTTATAAAAGCTCGGCCAACCACAACCGCTATCGTATTTTGTTTCAGAAGAAAAAAGCGGTTCCCCGCAACAACGACATACATACGTGCCAGCTTGTTTCGTATTCCAATATTTTCCAGTGAAAGCTTGCTCCGTGCCTTTCTGACGCGTTATGCGAAACTCTTCTGGTGACAATTCTCTTTGCCATTCTCTTTCTGTTTTATTGAGTTTTCCCATGATGACGTCCCTTTATATCGTGGTATTTAAAATAGGATAATCCTATATTTACGTCATTCATTCTTAAATTTCTAGTCTTTATTCAACAATTTACAAAATCTATATAATGACCAAAAAAGCAAAAGGTAAGCAAATATAAAATCATGGTAAGCAAAATACCAAATTAAATGCTTTTTTGTGAGCAACTTTAGTGATAATCTTAGCCCTACTCTTGCTCAGGATAAAAAAATGTCGCAGAAAAAGAGCGTAATTTTTAAAAATCTGCTGCCCGTGATCAAACAATATCAACAGGCAGGGTTTACGCATGAAAAAATAGTTGCTTTACTCAGAGACGAACATCATCTCGATTTAGTAACGACCGAGACATTTAAAAGCTATTTATACCGTTATGCAAAAGTGACCTCCACTCTTTCCGAGAATATAAAAATGCCGAATACGTTTAACACCACACGCGAAATTAAGAAATCGTCTAAGCTCGAGCATGTTTGCTACGACATTCGCGGACCAGTGTTGCGAGCGGCCAATGAGATGGAAGAGGCTGGCCATAAAATTATTAAATTAAATATTGGTAACCCTGCTCCTTTTGGTTTTGAAGCACCTCAAGAAATTATTAACGACGTGGCACTCAACCTGCCAAATGCAATTGGTTATACCGACTCAAAAGGCATCTTCCCTGCGCGTAAAGCAATTTGTCAGTACTACCAGCAAAAAGGCATTTTAAACATGCACGTCAATGACGTGTATGTCGGAAATGGCGTATCTGAACTGATCGTGATGGCAATGCAAGGCTTGCTCGACGATGGCGACGAAATGCTGGTGCCAATGCCAGATTATCCATTGTGGACTGCAGCAGTTAACCTTTCTGGCGGTACTGCCATTCACTATAAATGTGATGAAGAAAATTTCTGGTATCCAGATATTGCCGACATGGAAAGTAAAATCACACCGAATACTCGCGGTATCGTGGTGATTAACCCGAATAACCCAACAGGTGCGGTTTACCCACGTCATGTGCTTGAGCAAATTGTGGCTCTTGCGAAGAAATACGACTTAATTTTATTTGCTGATGAGATTTACGACAAGATCGTTTATGACGGTATTGAGCATGTCTCTGTTGCATCTTTAGCAGGCGATCAGCTATGTATTTCATTCAATGGCTTATCTAAAGCGTATCGAATTGCAGGTTACCGTTCAGGCTGGATGGCAATTACAGGCGATAAATCACGTGCGCTAGACTACATTGAAGGTTTAGACATGTTGGCGTCGATGCGTCTATGTGCCAACCACCAAGCGCAATATGCGATTCAAACAGCTTTAGGCGGTTATCAATCAATTAATGATCTCATCCGTCCGGGCGGCCGTTTATATGAACAACGGAACATTGCTTGGGAAATGTTGAATGATATTCCGGGTGTGTCTTGTGTTAAACCAGAGGGTGCTATGTACTGCTTCCCTAAACTGGACCCTGAAATTTACCCAATTCAAGACGATGAGAAATTCATGTTGGATTTCCTCCGTGCTGAAAAAGTACTTTTGGTTCAAGGTACGGGCTTTAACTGGCCAACACCTGATCACTTCCGTGTGGTGTTCTTGCCTGCTGAAAATGAACTACGTGAAGCACTGACTCGTTTAGGTCGTTTCTTGGCGAAAATGCGTTAATTCATAAGTGCTTTAAAAATAAAAAAACCGTACGTGCTGTACGGTTTTTTTATTACTGTATCCTTAAATTTGATTTCTATACTGTACTCACACCACAGCTATCTTTTTGAATAGTTAAGTTTTTAATAATTTATTTTGAGCTTAGACCTTAGTCAAAACTTTAAGATCTGTTGATTTTTCTACAGCATATTCATGTTATTTTTTAACCAATCATAAAAATACATGAGTACAGGATGTTCTCTAACAAAATTAAACTGAGCCTATTTCTCTGTCTAAGCATGTGCCTAGGCATCGGGATCTTACGTTTTTCCTATACTGCACTCCTCCCTTCAACCCGTGAAGCATTTGGTTGGAGCTCAAGTTTTGCTAGCATCTTAGGCAGTGCCAATTTGCTCGGCTACTTGATCGGTGCATTTTGTGCCATGAAATTACCCCAAAATAAAAGCATGGTAAGCTACATCCAACTCGCAGCTATTGCAGGGACACTCAGTTTACTCAGTTGTGCATTTTCAGGTTTTTCAGAACTTTGGTATAGCACTTGGCGCGTTATTTCAGGGATCAGCGGCGGCTTACTAATGATCCTCTCCCCAAGTGTTGTGGCCCAATGTTCACAGCTTCAAGACCGCTTTAAAATCAACTTTATTGGTTTTAGCGGCATTGGCTTGGGAATCTTAATGGCAACGCTATTTTTGCCTTACATCCAACAAATGTCGACAAAGTGGGCTTGGTTGATTTTGTTTTCTTTTTCAGCCCTGATTTGTATTTTACTCAGCGTGCTTTTGAAGAGTTTTAAATCACAACTCACAACACTCACCGCGATTCCAGCTGCAGAACATAAAGTTGATGGAATTTTCTATTGTCTCTTAATCGTGTATAGCACCAGTGCTTTTGCTTACGTGCCCCATTCATTATTTTGGATTGACTATTTAACTCACACCCTACACCTCAGCCCGATCGGGATCAATTTCAATTGGATTTTATATGGTCTGGGGAGTGCTTTAGGGGCATTTGCTGCTTACTGCCTAGCACAAAAACTGGGAAATATCAGCGCTCTTAAAATTTTATATAGCTGCTATGTCTTCGCGATTTTTATAGCGATCATTAATATCCATCCACTTTTTACTTTTTTTTCTTCTTTTGCTACAGGTTTGCTAAATCCGGCAGTGGTTTTTCTCACCTCTTATACCATTCTGCAAATCTATGGTAGCGCCTATAAAAAGCTCTGGAGTATTGCAACCCTGTGCTTTGCATCTATTCAATTGATCGGTGGTTTAAGCTTTAGTTTTTTACAGCGAATCGGTGTTGATTATTCACAGCAATTTATTTTGGCCGCATGCGTACTCTGCATTGGAACAATGCAACTCTTTTGGTTCACTCGCACAGCAAAATTGAGCAAAAATCTCGTCTAGGCAAATCATATGACATTCAACTGCATCATCAATTACACATACAAAAGTCATACATACAAAAATCATGCATACAAAGAAAAGACCTATATAAATAGGTCTTTTCATTTTGATAAAGAGTGAATGGGCTAAGCTTTTTTTAGCTTTTTCTTTAATTTTTTCAGAGCAGAATTATGCTTTGAAATTTTGTTCAACCTCGCTTTAATTTCCTTTTTAAGTGATTTGGTTTTCTTAGACAAATTCATCTCCTTCTCGTCTACGTATAAAACTTTAATTTCGTTCAATTAGAAAATCGTTTGACCAAATGAACTTTGACTCACAAAGTCTTTAGCCTATTAATGATGTTGTTGACGCTGATTTCGTTGATGTGGCTGTTGTTTCTGTTTTTTTTGGTCTTGTTGCTGTTGCTGTTGCTGATCATTTTGCTGCTGTTGATCAGTTTGTTGGTTTTGTTGATGCTGTTTACGAGACATTTCATTTCTCCTTATCATCATAAGTGTCACAATGTACTGTTACTAGATGTACATCTACTAAAGGACAACAACCAATGTACCGCTAATTTTCATGGAACCAACCCGATAAATGTTTCGAATTACGTCATTGTAAAATTTCTGGAGAATAATTAATTTGAAATCAATCCCCCTCTATTTTCTGCATTACTTAAGTTCACTCGAATAGTGCGGTTTTAAACTTTTAGTAACATGACAAGCATGCCAGACCATCTGATTGATTGCGTGAAGTCACCTTTTGATTGCTGTATTTTGAATTGTATTGAGAAGCTATGATTCTGTGTTTTTAATGTTTAGTCCTAAAAAAGGACTAAATCATTCAGTCCTTTTTTCACCTATCATTTTTTACACTTAGATTGGCAAATAAACTCAGTCCATATGCTCAATGATGGCTTGTCCAAACTCCGAACAACGTAATAGTTTTGCACCTTGCATGAGTCGTTCAAAATCATAGGTCACCGTTTTGGCTTCAATGGCACCTGCGATCCCTTTAATAATTAGATCTGCCGCTTCAGTCCAGCCCATATTTCGCAGCATCATTTCTGCAGACAGAATAATAGACCCAGGGTTTACTTTGTCTTGACCCGCATATTTAGGTGCAGTGCCATGTGTCGCTTCATAAACTTGTACCGCGCCACCAATATTGGCACCCGGTGCAATACCAATGCCGCCAACTTCAGCCGCCAAAGCATCTGAAATATAGTCACCGTTTAAATTTAGGGTAGCAATGACTGAATAATCGGTCGGACGCATGAGAATCTGCTGTAAAAAAGCGTCCGCGATCGCATCTTTAATCACGATTTCTTTGCCAGTTTTCGGATTTTTTATTTTGACCCAAGGACCACCATCTAGCAATTCACCACCAAAGCGCTCAAGTGCGACTTCATAACCCCACTCTTTAAACGCCCCTTCGGTATATTTCATGATATTACCTTTGTGCACCAAAGTGACATTCGGCTTATCATTATCAATGGCGAATTGAATAGCTTTACGTACCAAACGCTGAGAACCTTCTTTAGATACAGGCTTAATCCCGATACCGCAATTTTCCTCAAAGCGAATCTTGGTAACACCCATTTCCTCTTTAAGAAATTTGATCATTTTCTTGGCTTCAGGCGAATCTGCTTTCCATTCGATCCCTGCGTAAATATCTTCTGAGTTCTCTCGGAAGATCACCATGTCTGTACGTTCAGGATGCTGAACAGGTGAAGGAACGCCCTTAAACCAACGTACTGGGCGCACACAGACGTAGAGATCTAATTCTTGACGTAGTGCAACATTTAGCGAACGAATGCCACCACCGACAGGCGTCGTTAACGGCCCTTTAATTGAAACCACAAATTCGCGTAAAGCCTCAAAGGTTTCTTCGGGCATATAGGTGCCATAAATTTTATTGGCTTTTTCACCACAATAGACTTCCATCCATTCTATGGCACGTTTTCCACCATAAGCTTTTTGTACTGCGGCATTCACCACGGTTTTCATCACGGGCGTGATATCAACACCTATACCATCGCCTTCAATAAACGGAATAATTGGATTATTGGGAACATTAAATGATAAGTCTGAATTTACTGTAATTTTTGTCCCATCCACTGGAACGACGATCTTCTGATAACCCATTTTTATGATCCTCCCTGAGAAGCGAGTGAAAAAATAATTGCTGTTTGATAAGACTTTTAATTGCGCTTCACGCATAATACTCTAAAGCAAATCTACCTTTTTTGAGATTTAGATGGGAAATAGCTGCATTTCCCTATTGAATAAATCTTAACCAATTTGAATTATTGTATTTAATAGAAGTTATTTCCTATGAAAATCGTCATCTTAAACAAGCCATATGACGTGCTCTCCCAATTCCGTAAAGACGAAGCGCATATGACCATATCTGACTTCGTGGACGATCCTAGTCTACGTATTGCAGGTCGTTTAGATATGGACTCCGAAGGTTTGGTATTTTTAACCGATCATGGTGGTTTAAATCAGTACATCACCAATCCTGAAAATAAAAAGTTCAAAACCTACTTAGTGCAAGTCGATGGCGACATCACAGAAGAAGCGCTTGAACAATTACGTAAAGGCGTTGAGCTGAAAGACGGTATGACGTTGCCAGCCAAAGCGATCAAAGTACAACAACCAGAATGGTTATGGGAACGTGATCCTCCTGTACGTTTCCGTGCAAACATTCCAACCTCTTGGATTGAAATCCAAATTTGTGAAGGCCGTAACCGCCAAGTTCGTCGTATGACTTCAGCAGTGGGTTTCCCAACCTTACGTTTAATTCGTACACGTATTGGTGCAATCGATTTAGTTCAATTGGCTTTAGAACCAGGTGAAACCAAAGAAATTGAACCGTTACTTTACCCTGACTTTCAAAATGTACCTGCAGAAGAACCTTACCGTTCGCGCTCTTATGTGAAAAAACCAGGCGGTACAGGTGGTAAGCCAATGGTTCGTAAGAATAAAGACGGATCCGTGAAAAAGTCAGGTACAAAACGTATCTGGCAAATGGATGAGAGCGAAAAACCAAAACGCCGTACCAATGGTACAACTCGTCCGAATACTAAAGCCCCACGTGGCCGCGGTCGTAACGGACGTTGATATTATTTCTTAAAAATCAGTTTGAAAAAAGCTTACACCAGTGAGCTTTTTTTCAATAAAAATGAATCTTTGAAGCATAATTTATACAACTTTACTTGCTACTAACGAATCTCTCAGTGATGGCTTTAATACTTGAACCTCACCTGTTTCATGTCTTAATATTCTATATGAATAAATATTTTCAGTTTCTAATCCATAAATATTCTGAAATCTCATCTTAAATTTAAAATCCAAATCATTGATTTTTCCTGATAAAAAATCATTAGTATAAGTGTCATTCAAACAATCTAGCCTTAATTTAAATTCAATAGACTCATCAACTAATATTTTCATTTCACGCTGATAAATTGTGTCATCCAAAGTCATTAATAAAACAATTCTTGATTCATTAATTCTCGAATAAACACTAAAAATTAATGAACATAACTTTTCAGGCTTATTAGTTAATAGATCTCTAATATTAAGAATTTCTAATTTTGGAGTGCATAATTCTAAGTAAGGTTGGCATGAATTATGATTCATTCTCAATTGTTCTGACTGTAGCTGAGCAAGATACCCTTGCTGTTTAACGCTCTCCTTCATCTCTTCTATTTGAAGTTTAAGTGCTTTTTCTTGCTGTTCCAAAGCTTTGGTATTTTGATCTAATTGTTTACCTTGCTGGAGATACCCGAGTATTAACCAAAGAAAAGCAACTGGAGCAAATATACCTGCGAGAAAATCCCCTAGTGAATTCAGCTCTCTATTGGTAAATACAAAATTGTTTTGAAAGCAAAACAGTACTATCACTAAGAACCAAATTACAGTTATCGAAATTCCAATTATTAAATTTTTACTATTCATTTTCTTATAAAAAACCCATACCTAAGTATGGGTTTTACATGAAAATTAAATACTTATCAAATTAAGCCTTCAACCACTTCTCAGCTTTAGCCTGATCTTCCACTTTAAGTTCAACTTCAGTTAATTCTGAACCTGCCGCTTTCACTTCAAAGCTCATCAGTTCATCGCGGCGAAATGCTAGTACGGTATAAGTACCGTCTTGCTTGGCATATTTTTCTGCCAATTTAACCGTCGCTTTTAAACCATCAATTGCAATAATCACATCATTTGCAGACAAGCCAGCTTTTGCCGCTGCACCATCACGACGAGCAGACTGAACCAACACACCTTCAGGCTTATCGACCAGCTTTAAACCAAATGGCAATGATTTGTCATTTTTAAGCGTGTAGCTTAGGCCAAACTCAGGGAATAATTGGTCTAACGGCAATTCATCCGTAGTATTAATCAAATGATTGATTTGTTCTAACCAATCATCACCCGTCAATTCATTGCATAAATTGAAAATAGTCCGTTCATTCACTTGAATGCCGTTTTGTGCGTTTTCATATAGCTTACGCATTAAGGCATCAAGACTTGAACCACGTAGGCGTAAGCCAAGGTCTAAACACAGCGCCACGAGGCAGCCTTTGTTGTAATAACTTGTACCTGCGTTATTTGAGTTTTCATCCTGACGGTAGAATTTCACCCATGCATCAAAGCTTGATTCAGCAACGGTTTGAATCTCACGACCCGGATTTTGCAAATAGCGATCAATTTGTGCTTTTAAAAGCTTGATATAAGAATCCTGATTAATCACACCACTACGCAGCAAAATCAAATCATCATAATACGATGTGAAACCTTCAAAAACCCAAAGCAAAGAGGTATAGCCTTCTTTGTTGAGGTCATAATTCACAAAGTTTTCTGGACGGATAAATTTTACCAACCATGAGTGGAAATATTCATGGCTGCATAACCCTAAGAAACGTTGATAATCTGCCGATGGTTCTACAGGTTCATTAGCTTTTGGTAAATCATCACGCGGACTAATTAAACTCGTACTGTTTGGATGTTCCAAACCACCATAGCTATTCGCCGTTGCTATGGTCATAAAGGTATAGTCTTTAAATGGTGCTGAACCAAACATGGAAATTTCTGTCGAACAAATTTTTTCGATGTCTTGCTGCATACGCTGCGCGTTCATGGCATGTTTGCCCGAAACCACAAATTCGTGTGGAATGCCGTTGGCTTCAAAACTGAAACGAGTTTGTTCCGCCAATTCAAACGGTGCATCAATTAACTGAGCATAGTTATCAGCATACAAGGTATAACGACCTTTTACTAAACTTTTTGACTTCAATCCAGTCGCAAGTTGGAAATGCTTTAACTCAGGTGGCAAGAAAACTTCAACCTCAATGGCTGTATCTTCTTGGTCAACTAAACCTAAACATGCGCAAGCTGGATTGACATATAAACGGCTTTGATCAACATAAGCACCACGGACCGACAAGTCAAAGGCATAAACATCATATTCAACAGTGATCAACTCATGATCAGTATTAAATAAACGCCATTTATTTTTTTCAAATTTCTCTATTTGTAACAAACGCCCATCTTCATCATAAGCTCGAACAGCTTCGATATGCTTCGAAAATTCTCGGATTAAGTAACTTCCGGGAATCCAAGTTGGCAAAAAAAGCACCTGTGTTGGATTTGCCAAGAAACGTGCAGTGACATGGACTAGATGCTGACGATAATCGTCAAATTCGATTTGATAATGCAACATAATGGGCGATATAAAATTAGTAAAAGATAACTTATCAATTAGATTAACATTTTTTACAACTGAATGCGGAACTGTCGCAATTGTCTACAATTATGACTAGTCAGCAGAAAAAAAAAGGCATAGCATGCCTAAAAATTTTTTCGTTTTACCACCAACGGAATGGTTGGTTAAGGAACCTCATTGAAACACGTGATCTACCTCATCGCGCTGCTTAGTTTTCTATGCTCCACGATAGCAAATGCTGCCCTTTTAAATATTGTCCCTGAAACTGTTGAAGCTGAAGCTTGGACCATTTTAGACCCTCAGTCGGGTCAGGTGATTGCAGAACATAATAGCCATGTTCAGCGTGCCCCTGCTTCACTTACCAAAATGATGGTGGCTTATATTGCTTTAAAGGAAATTAAAGCAGGTCATTTAAAGAAAAATGAAATCCTAACCGCAACCCCAGTTGTACAAGTGGTTCAATGGGATGAATCACAAATGTATCTCAAAGCAGGCGAACAAATTTCAGTTGATCAGCTTTTGGCAGGTCTTGTGGTCATGTCTGCCAATGATGCCGCAGTAACCTTAGCTGAACGCATTTCTGGTGATATTCCAAAATTTATTGAACGCATGAACAAAGAAGCCAAAGCTTTGGGCATGAATGACACTAATTTTCAAAATCCAGCCGGCATTACCATGCCAGATCATTACTCTTCGGCGGCTGACCTTGCACGTTTAGGGCAAGCGCTAGTGACCGAAACACCTGACTATTTATATTATTCAAAACAACAAAGTTTTAGTTATAACCAACGCTTCCACCGTGCAACCAATATCTTATTAAAACAAGATCCCACCGTTGATGGCTTAAAAACAGGTTTTACCAAAGCTGCAGGTTATAACTTAGCCTTAACAGCCAACCGTTTGATCGCGAATCCTGACGCGCCAGAACGTCGTTTGATTGTTGTGGTATTAGGGGCGAAAAGTGGCTTAAAACGTGCTGAAGTGGCTCACAGCCTCATGAACTTGGCTTATACCTATACCCGTAATGAAGTTGCAATCAAAGATAAGCAATTAATTGCAGAATTACCTGTGGTTAAATCAACCTTGAAAATGTTTAAGGTAGAAACTCAACAACCTAAGCTGATTACAACTTCACTTTATGATCAAGCTTATGCCATCGATTTAAAAGCTTTTGACCCAACACAGCAACGTATTCTTTTAAATACAGGCAATGGTCAAATTCAAGCCATTGAACCACTTCACGAAACACAGACTAAACTGAGTGTTGAAGTAAATGAAAAAGAACTCACTGCGCCATTGGCTGAAGTGATGAAATTAGCTACCGTTACGGTTTATCAAAATAATCAGCTGATCAATACCTTTGATATCGAAGATGACGTGCAAATTGAAGAAGCCAATATTTTTGAGCGTTTCATGATGTGGATCAAAGGTCTTTTTAGCATCTTTAATACTGATTCAGCAGAAGTTAAAACCTACCCTTTAGGTCAATGATGTGATTATGTAACTTGTAAGACAATTCGTTATTCGTGCAAAAAAGAAGATGGCATACTCGTGCCATCTTCTTTTTTTCAACAATAATAAAATAGGTAATTCAATGAATAACGCTGATGACTCCAAGTTACACCATATTGTCATTGTCGGTGGTGGTGCCGGTGGTTTAGAACTGGTCACCCAACTCGGTGATTTACTCGGTAAAAAAAAGAAAGCGCGCATTACCCTCGTAGATATGAAACTCATGCATGTCTGGAAACCCCTTTTACATGAAATTGCCGCAGGGACGATGTCGGTTAGTGAAGAAGAAATTAACTACTATGCACATGCTGCGAAGCATCATTATGAATTTGTCTTGGCTAAGTTTGAAAATGTTCAGCCTGCTGAAAAAACCATTCAGCTCAGCAAAGTCCAACAAGGTAAATATGAATCCACTCAAGAACAACTGCAACTGAGTTATGACACCCTTGTTCTTGCTTTAGGCTCAGTTTCCAACGATTTTAATACACCAGGCGTGTATGAACATTGCCACTATTTAGACAGCCTGCAACAAGCTGAAATCTTCCAACAAGATCTCTTACAGTTGTATTTGGATGCGCAAAATAGCAATACAGCACGTGAGTTGAAAATTGCCATTATTGGCGCAGGTGCAACGGGGGTTGAACTTTCAGCAGAATTGGTTGAAGCCAAACATAATTTTTATAAATATGGTTTAAATAAAATTCATCCTCAAAGCGTACAGATCAATTTGATTGAAGGTGCTGATCGGATTCTGCCTGCACTCCCTGAAAAAATGGCCGAGCATGCACAGCAGCAATTACAACGCATGAAAATTGAGGTCTTAACCTCTAAACGTGTGGAAAAAGTCGATGCTGAACATGTTTATTTTAATGATGGAAGCAAAATTAAAGCCGAACTAAAAGTTTGGGCGGCAGGCATTAAAACACCAGAAGTAATTTCTAAACTTGAAGGCTTTGAAAAAGACCACATGGGGCGTTTAAGTGTATATGCAACACTACAAACTAAGGCACACCCAGATATTTTCGCCTTTGGTGATTGTGCACATTGCCAACCGCGTGCAGATGAGCCTGTCCTCGGCCCACGCGCTCAAGTTGCTAGCCAACAAGCGTCATTTCTCGTGGATTGCTTAAAGGCGCGTATCCGTGGTCAACAACTCCCTATGTTCGTATTTTCAGACAAAGGTTCTTTAGTCTCATTAAGTAAACATAAAGCGGTTGGTGAGCTTTTAGGTCAGGTCAATGTTCAAGGTTTTGTTGCCAAATCAATGTATGTTTCATTGTATCGAATGCATCAAGCCACAATTTACGGCTACGCACATGCAGGACTATTAACGGCTAAAGATTTTGTTACACGAAAAATCGCGCCTAAAATTAAATTGCATTGAAATTTACAGATCTGCCCCGATTAATGAAAAAAGCATCATTAACATTTAAAAATTGCATTTTTTTGATAAATTTAGTCTACAAAAATGCAATTTCACTTTATGATGTAACCCTTAAAAAATTGAATGGATCAATAACATGACTGCTATTGCAAATAACTCTGTGGTTTCTTTCCACTACACATTGACTAATGCAGAGGGTGAAACTCTCGACCAATCTCAAGGTGAGCCACTAGCATATTTGCACGGCGCTGGTAACATCATTCCAGGTCTTGAAAAAGCACTTTTAGGCAAAACTGTTGGTGAAAAATTCACTGTAACTGTTCCTGCTGCTGAAGGTTATGGCGAATACAACCCTGATCTCGTTCAAGAAGTTCCTGCTCAAATGTTCCAAGGCGTGGACAACATCCAACCTGGTATGCAATTCCAAGCTCAAACTGATGACGGCGTTCAAATCGTGACAGTTAAAGCGGTTGAAGGCGACAACGTTCTTGTTGATGCAAACTTCCCACTTGCTGGTCAAGATTTAACTTTCGAAGTTGAAATCGTTGAAATCCGTGAGGCTTCTGCTGAAGAACTTGAACACGGTCACGTACACGGTGCAGGCGGTCACCACCACTAAGATCTTCTGATCTCTAGTGCAAAAAGGCAAAGTTTTTACTTTGCCTTTTTTATTGCGCCTGATATAGGTATGCCATATAAGAACTTTTCAAACTATTAAATACAAAAAAGCAGGCCACGGCCTGCTTTTTTAAAACGGATAATTAATTCTTATGAATTAACGACGTTGGTTATAAATCTGCTGCGCTGCAGGTAGATTTTTACGCATCGCTTCAATACGTTGTGAGTTTGATGGATGCGTTGATAAGAATGATGAACCTCCCGCACCTTCAAGCTTATTCATTTTTTCCCAAAGCGTAATCGCCGCTTGTGGGTTGTAACCTGCACGTGCCATTAACATTAAACCACCTTGGTCAGCACGGCTTTCCAGAGAACGTGAATACGGTAACCCTATACCGATTTGACTACCTAACTGCGCAGCAGCAGTGCCCAATTGACCGACATTATTGCCTGCGGCACTTAAACCAATATTCAGCGCAAGATCCGTTAAGGCTTGAGCACCCAATTTACTTTTTGCATGTTCTTCAAGAGCATGGACCATTTCATGTCCCATAACCGCCGCAATTTCTGCATCAGTTAAATTTAGTTTATTGACGATACCTGTATAAAATACAACTTTACCGCCTGGAGCGACAAAGGCATTGACTTGGTCTGATTTCATGACCGCCAATTGCCATTGGAACGCTTGACCCGTTTGGTTCATTTGGTCTGCATAAGGACGCAGTTTTTGGAATACAGTATTAATGCGCTTATATGTACTCGAAGAGGTATCGAGCTGATTTTTAGAACGCGCATCTGTCACCATTTTGTTATAACTTTGTGTTGCTTGCGCGTTCAATGTAGCAGTATCCGCTCCTGCCATATCTGCCACTGTCGCACAGCCCGAAATCGTCATTACACCGGCCATACACAGGCTCGTTAGAATTATTTTTTTCATTAAGGATACTCCAGACCATTAAAATATAAGTGAATTTATGGATATTATATTCTTATGGTTTGGAGCTTAAAACGAAGTTATAGCGACTTATAATAGTATTTATGTAATTTTTTTAAGCTGAAAATTGAAGAACCAACCAATAGATTAAACAAACCACATTCAAGCCCAAATACACATGCATTAATGGCTTAATTTTTTCTTCTAACTGCACATTTTTTCGCTTAAAAAATAGGACAGCATTTTGTATCAAAACTATGGGCACAAGAATACAGGCAATAATCACCGACAACCCAATCAGGGCTTGATAAATTAATTGTGGATCTTGAGTTTGGGCACGAATGATCATCATAGCAATAGTGGGTGCTCCCCCCATCGCAAATAATAAAGAATAAAAAATGGTGGTCGAAATATTCTTTTGCATCCTGCACTTCTCTTCCTAATTCAAATTGCATTTTAGCAACTCACCACAAAGTGTATAGCGTACTAAAATGCAACTTTAGTCTTGAAAACCGCAGATATTAACGACGTACACTCGATGGTGTCGCATTTTTATAATATTGCTGCGCTTCCGGCATCATTTTTTGCATAGCAGCAATACGGTCATTATTGCTTGGGTGTGTAGACATAAATTTGCTCAGTGCGTCGTTGCCACTGTTATCATTCGCATTCATTTTTTTCCACAATGAAATCGCCGCTTCTGGATTGTATCCAGCCTTTGCCATCATCACTAGGCCACCTTTATCCGCGCGACTTTCCAAATTACGTGAATACGGCAAGCCCACACCAAATTGACTCCCCAAGTCAAGCAAGGTTGCACCATAGCCACCTGCTGCATTACCTACGTATTGTGAACCTATACTCACTGCAAGATTGGTCAGTGCTGAAGCGCCAATTTTATTTTTTGCATGTTCTTCTAAAGCATGAACCATTTCGTGACCCATGATTGCTGCGACTTCATCATCCGTGAGTTTGAGGGTTTCGACGATTCCTGTATAGAAAACAACTTTCCCGCCGGGTGCAACATAGGCATTGATTTCTTTAGACTTGATCACGGCAACTTTCCAATCAAAAGCCTGACCCGTTTGATTCATCTGATCTGCAAATGGTTTCATTTTCCAGAAAACACGGTTTACTTTTTGATAAGTCGCAGACTTGGTATCGAGCACTTGTTTGGTCTGTGCGTCTTTCAGCATTGCGTTATAAGACTGTGTTGCCTGTAAGTTCAAAGATGCAGAATCAGCACCTGCAAGATCAGCAATCGTGGTACAACCTGATAAAGAAGCTGCTACGGCAAAGCATGCCAAAGATTTTTTATAATTCATCATGATCTCTAGTTATTTATAAAGAGTGTCAAATATATACAAAAAATTGACTGACTCAATATTTTTATGCTTATTTTTTTCAAAATCTTTATTTTTCCATTATTTAAATTTAATATCTGATGTTACCCCGTAAAAATAATTTCACATTTTTTAAATACTTTTAAGTATATTCAACTGAGTCTTACATCTTGGGTTTAAATACAGGGATTAGCCTTCGGCTGGAGGTACACACATGAAACAATGTTTCTCATTAGGCAAAATGAGAAGCGTGCTTCGCAAGGAAACCATCTTGCGGTGCAATGCACCTCACCGACAAAACTCGTTCACTAGTGTCAAAATATTTACAGAATTGCAAAAACATTTTTAATTAAAAGTAGTCCTGTCTCAAACACTTGCGGATGAATTATCGCGTATCATTCTTTTATTTGAATCAAATGGCACTTCGGATGTTACTGAGTACTATCAGTTTATAATACATGCCGTTTTTTGAAGTTATGTTCTTCGCTATATAAAAAAAGCCCCGCTTTCGCGAGGCTTTTACATCTTAATTCAACAGCACATTATGCGTCGAATGGATGACGTAATACGATTGTTTCATCACGGTCTGGACCAGTTGAAATGATGTCGATTGGACATTCAATCAATTGCTCTAAACGTTTCACGTAGTTAATTGCATTTTGTGGCAATTGATCTAGTGATTTCGCACCAAAAGTAGACTCTGACCAACCTGGCATAGTTTCATAGATTGGTTTTAAAGTTTCAAATGCAAGCGCATCAGAAGAACCTACACAACCAGAATCAGCTGCTTCGTAACCTACACAGATTTTCACTTCTTCTAAACCATCTAGAACGTCTAGTTTAGTTAAGCAAATACCAGAAAGTGAGTTTACTTCTACTGAGCGACGTAGAATTTCAGCATCGAACCAACCACAACGACGTTGACGGCCAGTAGACGCACCAAACTCAGAACCGACAGTACCCAAGTGTTTACCGATCGCATCACCAACATCATTAGCAGCATCATAAACAAGTTCAGTTGGGAACGGACCAGCACCTACACGAGTTGTGTACGCTTTAGTGATACCCAATACATAGTCAAGGTGCAATGGCCCAAGACCTGAACCAGAGCTTACGCCACCAGCAGTTGTGTTTGAAGAAGTCACATACGGGTATGTACCGTGATCAACGTCAAGAAGTGAACCTTGCGCGCCTTCAAACATGATTTTCTTACCTGCTTTACGGTAAGCATGAAGTTCGCCAGTCACGTCCATCACCATAGGTTCGATGACTTTACGCCATTCGTCACATAGAGCGATTACATCTTCAACTTTAACGGCTTCAACACCGAAGAATTGAGTCAATTGGAAGTTATGGTATTCAAGAAGCTCTTCTAGTTGAGCTTTAAGATGAGCACCACCACGAACCAAGTCAGCAACACGGATTGCACGACGAGCCACTTTGTCTTCGTATGCAGGACCGATACCACGACCTGTTGTACCAATTTTCGCATTGCCACGTTTTTTCTCACGTGCTTGGTCAAGGGCGATATGGTGTGGAAGGATCAACGGACAGTTTGGAGAAATACGTAGACGTTCACGTACAGGCACGCCTTCTTTTTCTAAAACTTCCATTTCGTGGATTAAAGCTTCAGGTGATAAAACAACACCATTACCAATTAAGCACAATACGTTGTCACGTAAAATACCAGATGGAATGAGGTGTAATACAGTTTTCTTACCACCAACCACAAGTGTATGACCTGCGTTGTGTCCACCTTGATAGCGAACTACCGCAGCCGCTTGATCTGTGAGCAGGTCGACGATCTTACCTTTACCTTCGTCGCCCCATTGGGTACCAAGTACCACAACATTCTTGCCCATAATAGCCTCATTGCATCATGCTGTTAAAATTGGAAAAAACGTGTGTGCCCGCAGGCACATCCGCGATTAAATTTGTTTGATTGTCCACTCGCCATTTGCATTCACCAACTGGTGCGTTGCATACGGTGCTGAGTTTAAATCATCATTACCTAACAATTGAACCACACTGAACCCTTCAGTACGTGCTGCCTCAATTGCCTTTAATAAATCTGCTTCGATGCCTTTTGGTGCAACCAAAACTTGGCTTTTCTGAACTTGACCAGCAGTTAATGCATATAAGTCACAAGAGAAACCTGTTGCTGGACGCGCACGACCGAAGTGTTCACCAATACCGTCATAGCGACCGCCTTGAGCCAAAGGCGCAGCACGGTTTGGTGCATATACGGCATACATTAAACCAGTGTGATAATGGTATGAACGAAGTTCAACCACATCTATACCAATGTGTAAGTCTGGCCAACGGGCTTGGATTGCCGCTTGAGTCGATTTCACTGCATCAAATGCAAGTTTAAATGCTTCGTTATTTAAAACTTCAGCACTTAAATTTGCTTGTAACGCATCTAAATCACTTGCAAAACGACCTAAGGTATAAAAATCTTGACCGAATGGAAGCTTTTGTGTGAATTCAGCAAGTTCAGGTAGAGCTTTACGTTGATACAAGTCAGATAACTGACGTTCAACTGCTTTGCTCAAGCCAGCTTGTTTCACCATGCTGCGGAATAAACCGACATGCCCTAAATCAAGATGGATACCATCTGCATGACCTGCTTTAGCAAGCAAGTTGATCATGACATCAATCAGTTCAACGTCAGCATCAATGCTGTCTGAACCAAATAATTCTGCACCTAACTGTAAAGGTGCACGTGTGGTATTAAAACCCTGTGGCTTAGTATGTAGTACTGTACCAGCGTAGCAATAACGAGCTACACCTTCGACAGGATGTACATGCGCATCAATACGAGCCACTTGTGGTGTCATATCGGCACGCACACCAAGCAAACGACCTGAAAGTTGGTCGATCACTTTAAAAGTGGCTAAGTCTAAATCTTGATTCGATTCTGAAAGAGAAGATAGAGATTCGATGTATTCAATGAATGGCGTGTACACCAACTGATAACCTCGAGATGCGAGGAAATCTAATGCTTCACGACGCAAAGATTCAATCACTTGCGCCTGTTCTGGCAGTACATCAGCTACACCATCAGGTAATAACCATGTCTCTGAAATGGGCATGTTGTAAACCTAAATTCTTGTCAGCGCGGAACAAATCCGCATAAAAAAATCGGGAGCACACCCGATTTCTCCTAGTTTAGCACGATAGTTTTACGCTTGCACACGACTTTTTCATAAAAGATGCTTCAGCATTCATTACTTCATCAACAGCTTTAATTTTTACAACTAAATCTATGTTTATGCTTATATTTTAAAATTCTGTGAACGACATTTTTTAACCATTTGATAAAAAATAATAAGCATTCTACTTTCTATAGATGAAGTTTTAAACAAAGTTATAAATATGATCAGGCTCAATAACTTAATTTAAGACTCGAACATCAATCCAAAGGAAGTGCTGTAGTTTGTTTAACAGCCTGTAACGGTATCTCTGTTTTTACATTTTGCACACTGGCGATCTGCGTTAAATGATGAATCTGAAACTTTCGATAGGCTTCTAAATCTGCCACGACGATACGTAAGAAAAAGTCACAATCCCCTGCCATGAGTTGACATTCAACCACTTCAGGCATCGTTTGAATCGCTGCAACAAAATCATTCACGGTTTTTGCATCTTGACCTTTTAGCCAAATCCGAGCAAACACCGTTAAACTTAAATTCAATTTTGACTGGTTCAGTAAGGCGACATATTTTTCAATATAGCCTTCATCTTCTAGTTGCTTAACCCGTCTCAAACACGGCGAAGGTGATAAACCAACAAGTTGGGCCAATTCATTATTTTGTAGTTTTCCATTTTGCTGTAATGCTTGCAAAATGCGTTTATCTATCTGATCCATCAATAAAGGCACTAAATTTCACAATAAGATTTATTTTAGCAATTTCATTGCACAATAAAAGCAATCTTTCACAAAACAGCTGCCAAATACTGCTCAGATATCCATAAAATATTGCTTTCGATCTCGCTTCATGGAAAACGTCATGTTGATGTTTAGACAAAGTACACTCAATCATACCCATTCAGAGCATTCTATTGAGTTTAAACGAGGTCTAAAAACATCTATTCCAATGCTGCTGGGCATTATTCCTTTTGCATTAGTTCTGGGTGCTCAGGCAACACATAAAGGCTTTTCTAGTTTAGAAGTTCCGCTTTTGACTGGTCTTAACTTTGCAGGTGGTTCTGAATTTGCCATTTTGCAAGTTTGGACCAATCCCCCTAATATTCTCATGCTGATGTTTATTACGTTTTTAGTGAATAGTCGGCACCTATTAATGGGGGCGAGCCTTGTCCCGTATTTACGACATCTCCCGAATCGCACGGTTTATACCGCTTTATTTTTTATGTGCGATGAAAGTTGGGCCGTAGGTTTGGCCGATGCGCAAAAAAAATCTAATGCTTTGGGAATTCAGCGCGCCTTTAGTTTAGGGTCTGTTGACATTTGTTGATTAAAAAAATAGCGAGATAGTAAAATTAAATCGCCAAACCCAATTTTACACTCGCTATGCCTCGAACAATGCTAAATGATCAACACTGGTCCAAGTTACTTGCT
>NZ_VOYQ01000044.1:0-27738 GCF_013420195.1 Acinetobacter sp. YH01024 | reverse complement strand
CAATTAATTTGATGGCTTCAGCTTTAAATTCTGTGGTGTAAGTCTTGTGTTTCTTGCTCATGGTAAACTCCTGATGAGTGTGTTTAGTTTACCAAGTTAAAACCTCCTGTTTTTTCAGCACACATCAGTATAGAGGACGACGAATTTTCTATTCTAGTCTTTCAAGTATTTCTAGGTACTATGAGAAATTGTTTGGTATCCAATTTGTCAAAACATCGTTATTCACGCCGTCTTCGATATGGATTTCATATTTTCGGATGAAGTATAAGCTCAAAAATCTCGATAGAATCCATCCAAATCTGTGAATTAACTGTTATTACATTTATCACCTGCAGCACCATTTGTAGGCTGGAAAACCTCAGGTCTTGGCTTCTCCTTTGGCTTAGAAGGGTTACTTTTGTTTCCCCATAAACAAGCGACTCATATTACGTAATAAACAGCTTGATATCTGAAATTTCTAAAAAAACTTGCTGCTTTTCTCAAAAATCATCCTTAGGGATGATTTTTTTTTCATCATGCTGTTCTAGTTTTAAACAGTATAGGCAGCCAGCTTCTATATTGAACCATTCAATGATGAATACCTGCCATGAATGTACATCTGAGCGTGACATCAGTTTAAAGCAACATGCAGGGGGAATTATGCAACGTATTATTTATCCGACATTATTATTGGCAACATTGGGCTGTCAAAGTGCGCTTGCAGAAGCAATACAAGTATCGCAACAACTGACAGTTAAACCTGTTGTTGATGTGACTTATGGTATTTTTAACAGTCAAAAAAGTTATTTAGGCGCCGTTGATGAAGGCCAAAAAACATGGCAAGAAGCAGTGGCTAAATATGGCGTTGATGCTGAATACCAACTGGGCCAAGGTATAGCCTATAGCAGTGTGATCGGTTTAAGCTCAGGTACATTTGGCGATGGAGATGCTGCGAGTATTACCACGGGGGATGAGCGTAAAACCTCATTGGAACAGTGGACATTGGGTTGGCGTAATGGCCCAGCAGAAGAAGCGACGATTGATGCAAGTGTGGGTCGTCAAAGTGTAGTTATTGCAGATGGTTTTTTGGTCGCAGGGGATGCACTAAATTTTGGTAAAGGCTACGGTGATGAACTTAACCGTGGTGGTGGCTATTACTTAGCTGCACGTCAAAGTTTTGATTTAACAGCTGTATTACATTATCAGATCAATGATGCGCTAAAAACACATTGGTACTATTTAGAATCGAGTAACAAAGCACAAGCTCAACCTAAACTGTGGTCTACAGATTGGGAATACAAGTATGCAAATGCAGATTTTGGCTTAACTTATTTACAAGTCACAGATGTAGATGGTGGGGATGAAAATCCACGTAATGACATCAAAGATGTTGCAATTCGTGCTAAAACACAAATGAATGAACAGCTGGCATTGGCTGCAGAATATGTTTATCAAGATCAACAGCAGGGGAATGAGAATGCTTGGTATGCTTCTGCGCAATATACCTTTGATCAAGTGAAATATCAGCCAACATTAGGTTATCGTTTATCTTCATTCTCTAAAGACTATGACGGTTTGTTCTATGGTAATACCGATGCTGGTTTTGGTACGTGGTTCCAAGGTGAAGTTGCAGCAAACTACTCAGGTCCATATAGCACCAATACAAGAATTCATCAGCTTTCAATACAAGCCTCTGTGAAAGAAAATCTACATTTAGGTGCATTAGCCTATCAATTCGATACCATTGATAAATCTTATGGTGATTTAGATGCTAGTGAAATTGATCTATTTGCTGTTTGGTCACCGAATCAAAATATTAATGTAATTCCTTTAGTAGGTTTCTATAAGCCAAAAAAAGATGCCGATCATGGCGGGTCACAATTGGGAGATACTGAACCGTACCGGGTTTGTCGGAGACTTTTTTATTTAAGTTAGGCCACCTGACCTAACGGGTTAATCTTATCATAGTACATTGCTTCAAACTCAAAAGGCGATACATAACCCAGTGCACTGTGTACACGCTCTTTATTGAACCAATCTACCCAGTTTAGTGTCGCAAGTTGTACATCCGCTAAACCTTGCCAATCCGCTTTTAAATATTCAATCACCTCTGTTTTGTATAAGCCATTCACCGTTTCAGCCAAAGCATTATCGTATGAATCACCAGTCGTACCGACTGATGCTCGTAAATTTGCTGCTTCTAAACGATTGGTATAACGAATGGAAAGATATTGCACACCTCTGTCGGAATGATGAATCACATTCTTAGGCATACCTCGATCGTGCAATGCTTGCTCCAATGCATCGAGCACCATATCTGTATTCATCCGTGTAGATACTTTCCATCCAACAATTGCTCGTGAGAACACGTCAATAATAAAGGCGGTATAGACCCAGCCTGAATGAGTTTGAATATACGTAAAGTCACTCACCCACAGTTGGTCAGGATGATCAGCATTAAAATTACGTTTCACTAAATCATCCGCTCTTTTTTGATCATCTCGGTTACGGGTGGTTTGTTTATTCTTACCACGCCAAACACCTTGTATACCTAGCTTCTGCATCAATCGAGCAACTGTACAACGTGCGATAATATAACCTTCACGTTTCAATTGTTGCCAAACTTTACGTACACCATATCGACCTGAACTTTCTTTCCAAATTCGTTTAATTTGTTCAGCATGATGCAAATCATGTAGATCTCGCTTTGCTCGATGTTCTGGGTTTTCAGCAATATCTAGTGTTCGATAATAGGTAGAAGCTGAGATCGGTAAAATCCTACAAATCGCCTCAACACCATATCGATCTTTATTGTTAAGGATAAAATCCACCATTATTTGTGTGGGCGGTCGAGCTCCGCCTGGGCGAAAAAAGCGGCTGCTTTACGTAGAATTTCATTGGCACGTTTTAATTCTTTAATTTCACGTTCCATTTGCTTCATTTTTTCTTGGTCAGATACCTGTTGTACTTTGGCGGGATTTTGTTGATCTAAGTATTTTTGATACCAAACACGTAGTGTTTCAGGAGTACAGCCAATTTTAGGAGCAATTGCGGAAACTGCTGCCCAATTCGATGGATAATCTTTTTCAGATTCAATTAGTAATTGAACCGCTCTTTCTCTGATTTCAGGGGTGTATTTTACTTTTTTCATCGGGACATTCTCTCAAGAAAAGTGGTCTCCGACAAACCCGGTACGGTTCAATACAGACACCAATACTTATGCACAGTTAATTTTGCAATATGTATATTAATTGGGATTGAAACTAAGTCTCATAAAAAGGCACTGCTCAGCAGTGCCTTTTTAATTTACGTTAGAGTCCATGCTTTGTGGGGGCTGACAAGGCAAGTATATTGACTATATACAGATTTCAGAAAACTGAAAAGATAAGCTTTGTTTGATATGTTGATGGTGTGTCATCATTTAGACCCTGCAATTTCAGAAGATGTTGCATTTGCTGAGAGTCGAATTCGCCGTGAAACTATTGCTGCTGAAGATATTTTACAGGATTTGGGTGCAATTTCCATGATGTCTTCTGATTCTCAGGCCATGGGACGTGTAGGTGAGGTGATTATTCGGACTTGGCAAACGGCACATAAAATGAAAGTGCAACGTGGACCTTTAGAGGGTGATACGCCAAATAGAGATAACAATCGAGTTAAACGCTATATTGCTAAATATACGATTAACCCTGCGATTACACATGGTTTGAGTCATGAAGTCGGTTCGGTTGAGGAAGGTAAACTAGCAGATTTGGTACTTTGGAAACCAGCTTTTTTTGGGGTGAAACCCGCGATGATTATTAAAGGTGGTATGATTGCTGCCGCACCAATGGGGGATATTAACGCCTCAATTCCAACGCCTCAGCCTGTACATTATCGTCCAATGTTTGGGGCAAATGCACGTGGTGTGCATAATACCTGCATTACCTTCTTGTCTCAGGTGGCAATTAATAATGGTGTGTCTGAAAAATTAGGTTTGAAGAAAATCATTTCAGCGTGTAAAAACACCCGAAATATTTCAAAAGCAGATATGAAACTCAACACCTATGCGCCTGTTATGGAAGTTGATCCAGAAATCTATGAAGTACGTGCAGATGGTGTGCATTTGACTTGCGAGCCAGCAGAAGTATTACCAATGGCACAACGTTATTTCTTGTTTTAATTGGTTATCTTGCTTAAAATCCAGCCAACTAATCTCTCATAAATTTAAAGTCTTAAATCCATAACGTGAATAAATTCCTTTATGGATTTTTGGCTAATGATTCTATTTACTAAGCATGAGTATTTAGGATGCCCAAACTAGTTTTAACCAACTGGCATGTCCTTTCAGGCTTTGTTGCACAAAGATTTTAAAATTAGAACAGCTCTAAGCTAATTAAAACTTGGGTGTGAGATCAGCCTCGGGTGGTGTAGTCGTAGCGCCTGAAATCAATACGTTCTGTTGGCGATAACGTCCTGCATTGTCATCATCAATATTTTTTAGAATAAGCTGGTGGATATTCCGAATTTGCAATTCAGAAAAAGGTTCTTCTTTTCGAATAATGTCTTCAACGTAGTAGATTGCATTTTTATGGTTGATTGCCTCGAAATGTTCTCGTAATGCTTTTCCACCAACCGTAACGCCTTCCAACACCACTTTTGTTTCTAACAATGTCAGTGTATTGCCTTCGATTGCATTTGAGTGGTATGTCCAACGAACAATGAGATCTTCTTGTAGATTTTTTACAATTGAGGGAGATAGAGGACGATGCTGATCTAATTTTGTTTTTAAAGCATCAATATTTTTAAACATAACTTTTCCTTATAGTTGAATTCTTAAAGGATACATGAAAAAAATAAACATAAAAAAAGAAACGTTATAACATTTCTTTTGATATTAAATGCATACGTGTTAAAATCAGTACACCATTTCAAATCCTGTTAATGGATTTGAACAAAATAAATTTTGTGATTCAATGCGCTAAATCTAATTTGGGTAAAAAGTGGGTACAGGTAAAACGCTATTGACTTTATGGTTCACTAAATCAATAGCTTAGGAGTTGAGTTCAATTGACGCCATCCCACCAAAATTAAAAAAAGCCTTAAATCTTATTGATTTAAGGCTTTTTTATTGCCAGTTTATAAATTCTTTACGACTTAAAAGACTACATCTTGTATCACTGCATGTATCACATAAAAAAATAAAAATTTCATGCAGTGGTGAATTTTATAAAATAAAAATATTCAAGATTTAAAATACATCTTATATGGCTAATTAATAAAATATATCTAGTAAGGAAAACTTGAAGCACTAACACGGAAAAGGGAAATTGCCTTCACAAGTGATTGATTCATACTGAAACTGTGGTAAACAGAGGACACTTCAGATGAAACATACACGCATTAGAACTTTTAATACAAAAGCAACTTACCCAGAACAAAATTTAGATAATGACTTATGCCAAGCAGTTGTCGCACGCGGCAGCACAGTGTTCTTACGCGGTCAAATTGGACAAAACCTAGATACATCTGAAAGCGTATGCATTGGCGATGCTGCGGGCCAAGCAGAACAAGCCATGTATAACATTAAGATGCTGCTCGAAGAAGCTGGCGGTGAACTTGAAGATATTTGCAAAATCACAATCTATATTATTGATCCGCGCTACCGTGAAGATGTTTACCGTGTCGTTGGCAAATGGCTAAAAGGCGTGTTCCCAGTTTCAACAGGTATTGTCGTTTCGGCACTTGCCCGTCCTGAATGGCTGGTTGAAATTGATGCAACTGCAGTTATTCCTGACTAAGTAAAAGGAGCAACGCAGCCTATGACATTTTCAATTATTGCCCGCTGTCATAAAACGGGGCAATTTGGAGGAGCGATCAGCTCTTCTTCTCCAGCTGTTGCATCGCGGTGCATTCAAGCCAAGGCCGGTGTGGGTGTTGCAACATCTCAGAACATTACAGATCCATACTTGGCAAATATTTTGCTAGATATGACCAAATATGATCTGGCGCCAGACGATGCGATTGCTGAATTGGTCAAAAATACCGACTTTATTGAGTATCGACAGCTGACGGTTTTAAATTTTGATGAAAAGCCTGCTGCATTTAGCGGCAAATATACCTTAGGTGTTCATTCTCAGTGCGTAGGGGAGCATGCTGTTGGTGCGGGAAATCTGCTTGCAAATGAAGATGTTCCTCAGGCCATGGTTGACGCTTTTCATCAGGCATCCGGCAGTTTGGCAGAGCGTTTGCTTATAGCGCTGCAAGCTGGTTTAGATGCAGGCGGCGAAGCTGGCCCAGTTCATTCAGCAGGTATTCTAGTAGTCGATAAACTGGAATGGCCTGTGATTAATCTTCGGGTTGATTGGTCTGAAACTCCAATTGAGGACTTGTATCAGCTTTGGAAAGTGTATGAACCGCAAGTTGAGGATTATGTTGCACGGGCTTTAGATCCATCCAGCTCTCCAAGTTATGGTGTACCGGGCGACGAATAATGCTTAGCCTGCGCTGAAAAGGACGCGGCATTGTTAAATCGAATTTCTTTACGTCAAATGCAATATTTTGTTGCGACAGCTGAAAGCGGCAGCATTATTATTGCATCTGAAAAAATTCACGTTTCTTCACCTTCTATTTCAGCGGCGATAGCCCACATAGAATCTGAATTGCAAGTACAGCTATTTATTCGCCAGCATGCAAAAGGCTTAATGCTGACCAGCATTGGCGAAAAAGTCATGCAGGAATGCAAAATCATTTTAAGTCAGGCCAGCAGCTTATATGCTTTGGCTGCTGACTTTTCAGGTTCTATCCGTGGGCCCTTAAAGCTCGGCTGCTTTACTGCATTTTCACCTATGATTTATGCAGAAATCATTCATGGCTTTGCCAATTTATATAAAAATGTCACTTTGGAGCTAAGTGAGGATGATCAGCAGATTTTGTTGAGCCAGTTGGCGCGTAATGAATTGGATGTCGCATTGACTTATGATTTAAATATTGATCATGACCTGATTAATTTTGAACCTTTGGCCGTGCTGCCGCCGCATGTTTTGGTCAGTGAAGCGCATCCTCTAGCAAAAAATGTGGCGGTGACTTTAGAAGAACTGGCAGAACTGCCGATGGTGCTTTTAGATATGCCTTTCAGTAATGATTACTTTATTTCATTGTTCCGTAAGCATAAGTTAAGCCCGTTGGTGGCGCATACTTCGCGCCATGTGGATGTCGTCCGTTCGATGGTAGCCAATAATCTGGGCTATACCATTTTAAATGTGCGCCCGAAAAATAATTATTCATTAGACGGCAAGCGACTCGTCCGCTTGCGTATAGCAGGCGATAACCGTCCGATGAAAATTGGTTTGGCGACTGCAAAAAATGCAAATCTGAATACGGTGTCGCAGGCATTCATCAGCCGCTGCCGTGCATTCCTATCCAATCAATACATACCCGGTATGGGCGATGCACATTTCTTTGATCCGCATGTAAAGGCAAAGCCTGTACTGGAAGAGGCATAAATAGTGACTGAAATAAACAGCATACAGCTGTTAGACAAATTGATTTCTTTTGATACAACATCTTATAAAAGCAATTTAGCGTTTATTTTTTATGTTCAAAAATTATTTGAGCAAAACGGTATTTTTACAGAACTGAATTTTAATGCAGAACAGAGCAAGGCTAATTTATTGGCCAGTGTGGGACCGCGTGATCAGGCGGGTATTCTTTTGTCTGGCCACTCAGATGTTGTGCCGGTAGAGGGGCAGCAGTGGGATTCGCCAGCCTTTGAAGCGACGCATAAAGACGGAAGAATTATTGGCCGCGGAACAGCGGATATGAAAGGCTTTTTAGCATGTGCCATCATCGCCATGTTGAAAGCTTCAAAATTAGAGCTCAAACGTCCGCTGCATTTGTGTATTTCTTATGATGAGGAAATAGGCTGTATTGGTGTACGTGGGATTTTAGATCAACTGGCTTCCACGATTATTTCCCCTATCTTATGTGTGATTGGTGAGCCGACCATGATGCAGTTGGCATTGGCGCATAAAGGCAAAACGGTATTCCGCGCCCGCTGCTGCGGTGAAGAGGGGCATTCGGCTTTAGCGCCTAATTATGTCAATGCGATCCATGTGGCCAGCCAGCTGGTGACTTCTTTGCAAACCATTCAGCAGAACCTCCGTCAACAAGGACATAAGGACGCTGGCTATGATATTCCTTACAGCACGGTGCATGTGGGTAAGATTAATGGTGGGACAGCGCTGAATATTGTACCGAACAGCTGTGTGGTGGATTATGAAATCCGTCATTTGGCGGAGGACAGCAGCAGTCTTATTCAAGAGCAGATATTAAGTCAAATACAGGATGACTTCCGCAGTCACATTGAGGTTGAAGAAGTCAACCAATATCCAGGGCTGAAAACCTCCAAAACCATTGAGGCGGTTCAGTTTATTCAAAGCCTGTTGCCAGAAGAAACCTCTATAGGCAATATTTCCTTTGGTACTGAGGGCGGATTGTTCCAAGGGGCGCTGCATTGTCCTGTGATGGTTTGTGGCCCGGGAGATATCGCTGTAGCGCATAAACCGAATGAATATGTAGATATAGATCAGCTGCAGCAGTGTGATATTTTCTTAGAAAAGCTTTATATGAGTTTAAGGGTATAATCAGCTTTGATTTATAATGCTTAAGTTATTTAAAAATAAAGCTTGTATTTATATTTGTTTTTAGATAATTATAAAAAGGTAACTACAGTGTTTATTATAAATGCCGTAGATGTGCAAATTTTTAAAAGGTCAGTTATCTGGCCTTTTTTATTGCTTAATTATTTCTGTATTAAGACCTCAATTTTTCAAAATTACTTATTCACTCAAAGTTCGCTATAACAAAGGAAATAGAACAGAATCATGCGAGTGGGGTATTGAATGGATTTTAATTGGTCTTATACATTCAGTTTGTTTTCACATAAAAACTTTTGGGCCGCAACTTGGACCGTCATTGAACTCAGCGTATTGGTTTGGGTGGTCGGCATTGTATTGGGCTTTGTACTGGCGTTGGGCAAACAGTCTAAATTCAAACCTTTGGCATGGTCGAGTGATCTTTATATTTGGTTCTTTAGAAGCTTACCGCTGCTGGTGCTGCTGGTTTTTGTTTATAACCTGCCGCAAATTTTCCCAGCTTCGAGTGTGCTTTTGGCGTCGCCATTTATTGCAGGTCTGATTGCTATGACTTTAAGTGAAGCGGCTTATATTGCAGAGATTCACCGTGGCGGTCTAACAGCGGTGCATAAGGGGCAAATTGAAGCGGGTAAGGCGCTAGGCATGAAATATTCAGGCATTCAGCGTTTAGTGATGATTCCGCAAGCCTTTCGTGTTGCGCTTCCAGCACTGGGTAATGAATATGTTTCCATTGTAAAACTCACATCTTTGGTTTCGGTCATTTCACTCACTGAAATTTTATTGGTCGGTCAGCGTTTATATACCCAAAACTTTTTGGTGATGGAAACCATGCTGGCCGTAGCATTCTATTATGTGCTGATCGTGACTGTCTTTGGCTGGTTGCTCGGCTGGTTTGAACGCCGTATAGATATTACGAACCGTAAACCAGGGATGCTGGCAGAAAATGATCCGCTGCTGCAGCTGCCGCAAGCTTCTGTGCGTGCGCGTAAAGAGATCAATACTGAACGCAATGGCGAATATGCATTGGAAGCTATTGATATTCATAAAGCCTATGGTGAGCATGAAGTCCTGAAAGGGATTGATTTAAAAGTGAAATGGGGTGAGGTCATTTCCGTTATTGGGCCATCGGGTTCAGGTAAAACGACATTTATCCGTACTTTAAATGGCTTAGAAAGCTTGAATAAAGGCACAGTCAATTTATTGGGTCAGCCTTTCTTAAAAGATCAGGAATTAACTGATGAATCGCCTGCATATAAACAGCAAATTGTAAATGTCGGAATGGTGTTCCAAAGCTTTAACCTGTTTCCGCATAAAACGATTTTGGAAAATGTCATGCTTGCACCGCTGTATCACAAGCGCGGTACGGTGCTGGATAACAAAATTACGGCTTTAGCGATGTTGGAAAAAGTCGGTATGAAAAGGCATGCCAATAAGTTTCCGCACCAGCTTTCAGGTGGTCAGCAGCAGCGTGTGGCGATTGCCCGTGCGCTAGCCATGCAGCCGTCGATTATTCTGTTTGATGAACCAACTTCAGCATTAGACCCTGAATTGGTCAATGAAGTGCTGAAAGTGATTGAAGAATTGGCACAAGAAGGCTTAACCATGATTATTGTGACCCATGAAATGCGCTTTGCTTTTCAAGTATCTGATCGTGTAATGTTTATGGAAAACGGTCATGTGGTATTAAATGATACACCAGAAGCATTAATGCAGTCTGATAATGAGCGGTTCCAAAAATTTATTGCCAAGGATTAACTTTTTATAAAACCTCTAAGTAGTATTTCTATTTAAATTAAAGAAAGCAGTCATTATTGGCTGCTTTTTTCATATTTTAATCGCTAAATTTTAAATTCTATTTTTATAAAGCTTTGCATAAAAAAATCCAAATCGGATTCTGTATATGTTTGTTCTATCTTCAAATGACAGATAAACATAAAGAGTTGGGTGGATGGGGTATGAAAAATAAATCAATGTTCATTGGGGCTATCGTTGGCGGTTTACTATTGGCTGGCTGCTCGAAACAGTCAGAACCAACTGCAGATTCGGCAGCGCCGGTAGCAGAAAAACGTTTGGTCACTGTAGGTTCAGACCTGACTTTCCCTCCATACGAGTATTTGAAAGATGGCGTGCCAAGCGGTGTCAGCGTTGAAATCATGGAAAAGATTGCTGAAGTTGACGGTAGCTATAAGGCCGACTGGGTGGATACACGCTGGGCGAATCTGATCCCTGGTTTGAAAGGCGAAAAGTACGATATTTTATTTTCATCTATGTACATCACGCCTGAGCGTCTTGAACAGATTGATATGATCCCTTACTACAAAACAGATATTTCATTGCTGGTGCGTCATGATTCCAAGCTTGCACCTAAAGGGCCAAATGATTTGTGCGGTGCTGTAGTGGGCGTAATGAAAGGTACTGCGTTCTCAACTCAGGCACATGAAATTTCAGCGAAAAATTGTGTAGCAAATGGTAAGAAAGCGCTGATGATCCGTGAGTTTGAAACATCGCCGCAAACCACGCAGGCGCTATTAGCGCATGCTGTAGAAATCCAATATGACGATGCCGCAGTCATGAAAGCGGCTGAAACTAGCTTAGCTGGCAAAGTGAAGATTACGTCGACAGAACAATTCTTCCCGACAGTAGGAGGTATTGGCATCCGTAAAGGTGATACCGAAACGTATAAGCTCGTTGAGGAAGGTTTGAATCGTATTAAAGCCTCAGGCGAATATGAAGAAATTTTGACTGCATATGGCTTAAAAGCACCGACTGAAGAAGACATTGCAGCAGTCATGAATAAATAAAAGCGAATAGGATGAGCAAATGTTAAATCAAAACCAAATTGAACAATTTCACCGTGACGGTTTTTTAGTTGTCGAAAATGTCGTAGATGCTGCGGAATTACAGGGTTTACGTCAGCAGTTGGAAGCATGGATTGACGAAAGCCGAGGCTTTGCAGAAGCTTATGGAGAAACCATTGATGGACGCTCGCGCTTTGATGTCGATCCTGCGGATCACAGCTCAGAACATCCTGCACTGCGTCGTGTTAGTTCTCCGACGGAAATTTCAGATGCATATTTTGAAACAGCCATTCATTCTAATATGGCGCAAATGGCTGGAGAGCTCATTGGAGGCAGCGGCACCCGTTTTCACCACAGTAAAGTAAATGCTAAACTGCCGCATACAGCGACCACTGTGAAATGGCATCAAGATTTTCCATTCACGCCGCATACTAATGATGACATGATCACAGCGTTATTGATGGTGGGTGAGGTGACAGAAGACAATGGCCCGCTGCAGGTGATTCCGGGCAGCCAAAAGGGCGAGTTGTATAACCATTGGCAAGATGGCCGTTTCACAGGCAAAGTGGAAGATGAAGTCGAGGCGGAGCAGTGCCAAAAATTTGTGTCTTGCACAGGCCCTGCAGGCTCAGTCTGTTTCATGCATACCCGTTTGCTGCATGCATCTGGTGCAAATAATACTGAGTTGCCGCGTTATTTATTCATTACGGTATATGCAGCAGAAGATGCGGTTGCATTGTCAGATAACCCGCTGCCAAGCGTGCACCAAGGGCAATTGGTTTATGGACAAGAAAGCGGGCAAGTACGTATGACAGCGAATCATTTGAAAATGCCGCAAAAGCCCAAGGGGGCCTCTTTCTTTGTACAACAAGCCGGTTTAGAAATGGCTTAACGAATTTAGAACGAGAGTGAAAAAAAGAGCTTCAATTGAAGCTCTTTTTTATTGTTTAAGTTTTCTTAGTCCATAAAGCTTGGATCTTCAGCTGCCAAAATTTCTTTCATTTCTTCGAAATGTGCGATGCTGAAATCTTCAATTTTTTCCCAATCCTGCGCTGTTTTTTCTGCCACAGCATCATCCAAAATATTTAAGGTTTGGCCAGTGGAATAGGCATGAATCAGGATTTGACTTGAGCGCTCAAAGGTATACATATCATCAAAAGCAAGGCCGATATCATGTGAGCCGATCAGTACACCGTGGTTGCCCATCAGCAGTCGGGTATTGGTCTGCAGCAGCTGAGCAAGACGCTGACCTTCAGCGATCTGATCTGCCATGCCTGAATAATGTGAATCATAAGAAACACGGTTAAAGTAGCGTGCGCTGTTTTGCTCAATCGGCAGCAAGGTCGGATTTTTTAGGCAGGAAAGCGCAGTTGCATAAATCGGGTGTAAATGCATGATGACTTTAATATCAGGGCGCAGCTTATGAATTTGGCCATGAATGGCCCATGCGGTTGAGTCTATTTTGCCTTTTTCAAAACTGCCTGCATCATCAGCATGGACCAAGATTAAATCACTGGCCTTTACCTTAGAAAAATGTACCCATTTCGGATTTAGTAAAAAAGATTTTCCGTCCTCTGAAACAGCGGCACTGAAGTGGTTGGCGACTGCCTCATGCATGCCTAATTTTGCACTCAAACGCAGTGCTGCTGCGAGGTCTATACGAATTTGCTGTTCTGTTTTCATCATATTGCTCTGCTTAGAATATGAGAAAAGTCTATTACTGTTTAATCAAAAGCTTGCATCGCTTTTTTTGGAGTATTGCGTAGGAATTTCAAAATTACAATCTCGAAAAATCTCACGTATAACAGTTCTAAAACGTACATAAAGTACTCAAGGAGTATTGCAGTGAGTGTAATGTTAAAAGTGAAACCATTAGTAGCAGCGGCATGTTTGGTTTGGGGTTTAACTGCATGCAGTAAAAGTGCGGATACGGCATCATCAGCGGCATCGGCTTCTGATGCGGCAGCTGCAGGCCAGACCTATCAGATAGGCAGTGATATGACATTCCCGCCATTTGAATATATGGAAAATGACAAACCTGCTGGTTTTGACATTGATGTAGCCAATCAAATCTTTGCACATTCAAATGCTCAAGCAAATTTTATCGACAGCCGTTTTTCTAACTTGATTACGGGTTTGGAAGCGAAAAAATTTGATTTAGTGATGTCAGGTTTATACATCACCAAAGAGCGTTTAGAAAAAGTGGATATGGTTCCGTATTACATGACGACAGAGGCTTTGCTCGCATTGGCGGATTCTGAATATCAGCCGAAAACCCGTGATGATTTATGCGGTAAAACAATTTCTGCGCAAAAAGGCTCAATGTTCCCTGAGCAGCTGCGCCAAATGTCTGCAGAAAGCTGTGTAGCGAAGGGTAAAGCGGCCATCACCATACGTGAGTTTGATACCTCGCCTGAGTCAGTGCAGGCGCTGCTGTCTAAAGCAGTGGATGCGCATTATGACGATACCAGTGTAGCGATGAGCACTGCAGAAAAGCTGAAAGGCCGTGTTCAAATCAGTTCGACAGAGCAATTTTTCCCAGTTCTAGGCGGTATTGCGATCCGTAAGGGAGATACAGCCATGCTGGAAAAAGTCACCCAAGGTTTGGATGCCATGAAACAGTCTGGTGAATTTGACAAGCTGCTGGTGAAGTACAACTTGCAAGCGCCTAGCGCTGAAGAAATTGCGAAATACATGCCGAAATAGGCATAGATCGATCCTCTATTTTCATTCTCCTATTTTCCTAGCTTCGTTTAAAACGAAGCGCTGCAGGGGCTTTTGCAAAAAAGCCCGCAGTACACACTTGACTTAACAACAGGTATAGAGATTTAAATAATGCAAAAGAAAGCTTTAAATTATTGTGTTTCATTGTTGCTGTTGGGGTGTGCGGCTACACCTGCTATAGCTGCAGATTTATCCATTGGGGATCCAAAAACTGACTTAGGGGAATTAAAACTCTCAGGTTTTTTAAGAGTGAAATACCAAGACAAAAGCTGGACGGAAAATGATCATAAGTTGACCTTCGATGCAGCGCGTATCAACTTGGACTATACTTCACCGAAAATTTTTGGTCATTTAGAGTATCGCTGCTATCAATATAATAAGCTGTGCGATTTTTCCACATTGGTCGATGCTTATGTGGGTTATAACATTAACGACAGTCATTTGATTCAAGCAGGTTTGCAGCCTGTGCCGTTTGGGCCGGGGCGCTTTTGGGAAAGCAACTATTATGGCGGTGTCATTACACAGATTGGCTTAGAAGACGTACATAATGTCGGGCTGAAATACCAAGGCAAGTTTGATACAGGCACGCAAGTGGAATTGGCTTACTTTACTGGAGATGGCGGCAGCTACAGCGGCCCTTATTCAGAAGATGCCAGCCGTTACACTACAAACTTCGTTAAACCTGAAGATTCAAGCCTGACACATTTAGATGAACAAAATATGTTTATTGGCCGTGTAAAGCAGGAAATCCGAAGTCTGCCGGAACCGATGAAAGGGAACATTGGTGCATCGTATTGGCAGTCGGATATTGAAAACAAAACCAATGGCCAAACGGGTGACCGTCAAGCATGGGCGGTATTTGGCAATGTGAGCTATAACAATCTGGGGTTTGGCTTAACACTGGGTAAAAATGAAATGGATAACAAAGATCCGCTGACGCCCAAAACATCTTTAATGGGTTCATTTGATGATAATTTTATGGTGGCAAATGAGGGGATGTTCTATACCGCAGATGTCAGCTATAAGTTTAAGAATGTAGGCAAACTGGATGCGGTTATGCCGTATGCCATGTACAGCAGTTATGTGAAGTCTGAAGACGGTTATGACGATTCATCGCGTAATTTACTGGGAGTAGCGGCTTATTATAAAAACATGAGCTTTGTGGCTGAATATATTATGGGTAAAAATGACTTCCTGATTGGCGGCCCGAGTAGCTCGTATGCGCAAGGCGGCGATGATAATACGCATGAACTGTTGAATCTGCAGTTCTATTACAATTTCTAAGTCAGATACTTTCGATTAAACTCACACCGTATAAAGCAATTTATACGGTGTTTTTATCTGCCTGAAATTTAGTTTTTGCAGTGCTGTTCAGGATACATGTGGAATTGACGTATCAAGTTTGGTGAATTTTGTTTCAATCGCTGAATATTGAGTTCGATGATGAATTACGAACAAGCAGAAATGAGGCAGGAGGTATTTGAAAAGCTTCATATCACGAAGTACGGGATCAGACTTTATCTGAAAATTTGCATTAAATTTTGTTGCGCAAATTAAAATGGTTTCGGGAGAGTTTGCAATATCAATAACTACTTGGATATCGATTACTATTTTATCTGGACACTTTTGTTTGCTTTATCTTTGAATGGGATTACACAAAACTGTGGAATATTGATTAAAATTAGGCTTATAACAGTAAAAACCATGGAAAAAGCACCATTGAGTAGAATAGTGCTCTTTGTATTTGTGTAAGGTTTTGAAATTTATTGATAAAATAAATTGATTTCTTATAACGTGTATTATGTTTATTTTAGGGAAATAACTAATTTGAAAGGGATTTTTAATGGATCTTTATCATAGAAGAGTGCTTTTAATTGGAGGATTTTTACTATTTTTATTATTATTAATTTTTAATATTTTATTTTCTATCTTTGTATCAAAAATGGTAGATAAACAATATGAACAAGGAAACTTTAAAGTCGGAGAAATTTGTTATCTCGGTTATAAGCCTCATTCAAGAAAATCTACAGGAGCATATACCTCGATAGATAGTTATTATTTTTTAGTTGATGGTTTAAAGAGCCAGAACTTCGTTAGACCCTATTTTCCATTTAAAAAGCAATTTCCAAATTTTATAAAAAAAATGGATAGAACAAAATGTTATAAAGCTGAATATTTAGAAGTAAATATTTTCTTCTACAAACAGAGGGGGATATATCAATTAATTGATTTTAATGACTTTATTTTACGGTTTTATGATGAACCCCCTATAACTTCTAAATGAATAATTCTATGAATCGAGCCTTTTATCATCGATTGAACATAATGGCGATTATACGAAATGCGGAAGTTAGAACCAATTTAAATGGGACAAGTTAGATATGATTCACTGCCATTAATTTGTTAGATTTTAGGTCCATCATTAGAAGAATATGCAGAATAGTTTCAAAGCTGTTAACACTAAAATGAAGGAATAAAAAAGAGGCGACCAACGCCTCTTTTCAGTTTTATAAATTAAGCTACCTCGCCTAAACCTTTCGGTATGCCGTTACGACCTGGGAAGTCTTTCGCAAGCTTGCGCGCATTTGGCATTTGCAGCCAGAGGCGTAAAAGTTTGCGGCGCTTATCAGCTTCATCATAATCTTCAAATGAAGTGCGCGAATGCATGACACAGTAGTTATTACAGAACTGAATATCGCCCGGTTCTAACATCATATCGAGCCTTAAGCTTGGATCATGGCTAATTTCATCAAAAATATTCAGGGCATCCATTTGTACTTGGGACAGTGGAACGTTTCTGCGGTCATGGCCTAATTCAATATAATAGCGTAAGTAGCGGCAGGCCAATTTACAGTCAAAATAACTGAAAATCGGACTCAGTGAAGGTTCGGTTTCTCCCAAATGGTCATACCAAGCTGGGTGATAGTAATAGCCTAAGTATTCGGGATATTGTTCTAAAATACGGTTATAAACCGTAGATGAGCTGACAATGCTGCTGAGGCCGCCAGTTTTAGCTTTACGAATTGAGAGCAGACCAACGACATCACTTAAGTCCGCATGGTAGGGCAAATAGCTGTTGGTTTCATAAACACGGGTCATTTTTTTGCTTTTATCACCTATGTTTTCGACATAACCAATGAGGTCGCCGCGTGCATTTTGTGTCACGCTGTTTCCCATGTATAAACCCATCAAATAGTAAATATTGCTCATTTCAAGTTCATTGTATTTTTCTGGGTCTAAACCGCGAATCACAATGAAACCATAGCCGTTTTCCAATTCATTAGAAATATAGGCAATTTCCTTTAAAAAAGCGTCATCCTGAATGACGACATCCGATTTTACAAAATTGGGCGCAGCTAAGTTTTTTGCCGCCAATACTTGCAGGCTGTGGTCAAAAATGCTTAATACATGTGGTGATAAGTGGTAGATCCAATCGGTTTTTTCGGCAATCTCTGCCCCGATCCATGCACACTTATCTGTAATTTTTGATTTTAAAATGGTGGTCATAATATCCTCAATTTTGAAATGGTCAGAGCAAAGCTGAACAGAGATTGAATGAAAAATGCACACATAAATGGAGAGAGATTCATGTGTGCATAAAGGTAGAAATTAGGCGGTGTTTTTGAGTAGATTTTTATCGGTTTGGTATTCTTGGTATTTACGTTGAATATCAATGTGTTCAGCGATGTATTTAGCATCATGCCAAACGCCCCAAATAAAGCTTGAACCGCGACCAGTCAAATAGGGCAAACCAAGGAAATAGATCCCGCGCTCATCTGAAATGCCTCGTTTATGTTTCGGTTTTTTTTGCTCATCAAAGGCATTGACTTGCAGCCAGTCAAAGTCATAACTGAAGCCTGAAGCCCAAATGACGCTCGTAATGTTGGCGGCTTGCATATCCAGCTCTAAAATCGGCTGCGTTACGCATTCTGGGTTAGGCAGCAGCTGACGCGCTTGCGGTTCAGCAGGCAGGTCGAGGCCATTGGCACGCACATATTCATCTGCTTGGTCGTAAAAGGCATGCAGCGCAGCATCACCAGATTCAAGGTTTTGTTTCAGGTCAGCTTTGAATTGAATTTTTTGACCGTCAAATGAATCGGTCATGCCCAATAGGGTAATGCCTTGTTTTGCTAAGGCGCGGAAATCAATATTTATACCGCCATGCGCGCCGCTTACGGCTAAACCTTTGAGCGGCCCTTTATCTGTACGCATAAAGTCCCAGCCGCCAAGTACGCCTAGCCACCATACATTGTCACGGTTGCGGTAAGTACGCGGCGGACGTTCATGTTGACCGATAGATAGATAAACTTTTTTACCAGAACGGTTGATTTCATCTGCAATCTGCACACCAGAAGAACCTGAACCAATCACTAAAACAGCACCTTCAGGCAGCTGCTGCGGGTTTTTGTATTGGTCTGAATGGATTTGGTAAAACTCAGGTTTTTGCAGAGCGACGGGAGGAATCACTGCTTTTTGAAATGCGCCTGTTGCTGATACTAAGCGCTGCGTATAAATCGTGCCTTCGGAGGTTTCTACTGTAAACCCAAGGCGCTGATCGGTTTTATAAACTTTGAATACTTCAACACCGGTATGAATCGGCAAGTTAAACTTTTCTGCATAGTTTTGGAAATAGTCTGCGACTTGGTCATGATGAATAAAGCTGTCAGGGTCTGCGTCAAATTCCATATTTGGAAAGCGGTCATGCCAGCAAGGGCCATTTGCGACTAATGAATCCCAGCGGCGTGTACGCCAAGCTTCAGCAATACGGTTTTTTTCCAAAACGACGTGAGAAATGCCTAGCGCATTTAAATGCTCACTCATCGCAATTCCTGCTTGGCCTGCACCCACTACAACCGTATCCACAGTCAAATTATTTAATTTCATATTATTCATCCTTCCTACATGCACGCTGGTGTAAGTACGCTGTATTTAGCCCAGTGCTGAAACTTTTTCCGTTTCATACCTAGACATCTGTTTCGATGAATTGACTATAGATAGTGGTAAAGAAAAGAGAAAATCATATAAGCAAAACAAGTGCATCAAAAAAACCGAATTGCTTGCACAGCGTGATTTTCATATAAAAGTCACAAGAAATTTAAGTTTGTAATTTTGATTTATTGTTCAAAAAAAGCAGTTTTAAAACATTGGTTGGGCAGTAAATCATTCGGTAAAGAAGGGTACAAAATGAAATCACGCGCAGCTGTCGCATTTGGTCCAGGCCAGTCACTGAAAATTGTAGAACTGGATGTTGCTCCGCCGCAGGCAGGAGAAGTCTTGGTTAAAATTACCCATACTGGTGTTTGCCATACCGATGCTTTTACGCTGTCAGGTTCAGATCCTGAAGGTATTTTCCCTGCGGTGCTGGGGCATGAGGGTGCGGGCATTGTGGTTGAAGTCGGTGAGGGCGTGACCAGTGTAAAACCCGGTGATCACGTCATTCCATTGTATACAGCAGAATGCGGCGAGTGCTTGTTCTGTAAATCAGGTAAAACCAACCTATGCGTGTCGGTACGTGCAACGCAGGGCAAAGGCGTGATGCCGGACGGTACAACGCGTTTTTCATATAATGGCGAACCTATATACCATTATATGGGCTGTTCAACCTTTTCTGAATATACGGTTGTGGCCGAAGTTTCACTGGCAAAAATCAATCCTGAAGCGAATCCTGAACACGTTTGTCTGCTTGGCTGTGGAGTAACAACAGGTATTGGCGCAGTGCATAACACCGCGAAAGTGCAAGAAGGAGACACAGTTGCTGTATTTGGTTTAGGCGGTATTGGTCTGGCAGTCGTGCAAGGTGCACGCCAAGCCAAAGCAGGCCGTATTATTGTGGTGGATACCAACCCTGAAAAGTTCAAGCTTGCAGAAGAGTTTGGCGCAACAGACTTTTTAAATCCTAAAGACTATGAACAGCCGATTCAGCAGGTGATTGTGGAAATGACAGGCTGGGGGGTGGATCATTCCTTTGAATGCATCGGCAATACCCATGTCATGCGTTCGGCGCTTGAGTCTGCACATCGTGGCTGGGGACAGTCTGTGATTATTGGTGTCGCAGGTGCAGGGCAGGAAATTTCAACACGCCCATTCCAGCTGGTGACGGGACGTACGTGGAAAGGTACAGCCTTTGGCGGGGTAAAAGGCCGCAGTCAGCTGCCAGGCATGGTAGAAGATGCGATGAAAGGAGAGATTCGGCTCGAACCATTTGTCACGCACACTATGAGCTTAGAACAAATTAATGAAGCTTTTGATTTGATGCACGAAGGAAAATCGATTCGTACCGTAATTCATTTTAGTGAATAAAGCTTCAGTCCAACCTAAAAGCCCTGAATGATTCAGGGCTTTTTTGATTGTGGATTCAACTGTCTTTTAAAAAATGCATTGAGTTCACTCATTTTCGGCAAGTGATCAAAGCTTTGATCTGCTTCAGAGGGTATTTGCCATGCAGTTTTAGAACTGAGGCAAAAGTTTAAGCGGGTTGATATGGCAGGGCTTTGAGCTAATAGGCCGAGTGGAATCCAGATCCAATCGGTATTGCGTACAGTATTTGGAAGTGTAGAGCGGCAGTGAGAACAAAAGTAAGAAGTAAAACCTGAAGCTTTATAATAGCTTTGAATCTGTTCTTGGCCTTGGCGCCATTGAAAAGCGCTGCAGTGGATAAGTGATGCGGCATTTGCACCCGTACCGCTTTGTTTACGGCATAAACTGCAATGGCAATGATAAATGGTATGGATGTCTTGCAGTACCTGAAATTGGACATCGCCGCATAGGCAGCTGCCGTTATAGCTCATGTTTTTGCTGATCTTGTTATATATGAGATTTATTTTTAAGTTTTTTACACATTTTTCGCAAGTTCATAAGCGCATAAAAAAACCAATGCTGAAAATGGGTCAGCATTGGTATCAGGAGGGAACTTTAAAAATTAATGGTCAAGCCACGAACGGAAATTCATCCTCAGGCAGGGCATCGCCCGTCTGTAATTTGTCGATCAAATGCGGATATTGTGGAGAGGTTTTTCCGCCTCGATCGACATAAACGGCATCATCGCCTAACCAGCGGAAAGAGACCGCACGGCGTGCATGCTGTTTCGAGCTATTGCCTGGTGCGCCGTGTATAGTCCGAAAGTCAAAGGCAATCGCATCACCGGGTTCCAGTTCCCAGCCGAGAATGCTGTAGTCCTCACGGTGAGCGTCAATATCTGGCAGCATCTCTTCTTTAGCGCCTTCATGTTCATAATATTCGCCATTAAAGCCCTGAGCTTTAAAGTGTTTACCCCAGAGATGTGAACCCGCCACAAACTCAATACTGGACTCGCGTGAAATCGGATCAAGCGGAATCCATAAGCTTAAGGTTTGCTTTGCATTTACAGGGTAATAAGGCGCGTCATGATGCCAAGGTGTCACTTTTGCTGAGCCAGTACCTTTTACCAAAACATGCTCATGAAACATACGTACCGCTTGCGCATTCATAATGTTTTTTACAATATCGGCCGCGGGGCTCTTACGAATAAATTGGTCAAAAGCCTCAATTCTCTGCCAATTGCAGTAGTCCGCCCAAAAGCGGCCCTCTGTTTGCCCCGGCGTATAGTCACGAAACCATTGACCTGGGTTTTGTTCATTGACGGCAACGCCTTGTTCCAAAACATCTATCCAATCTTTAAAAAGACCGCGCAGAATCACTACGCCATCTCGTGCAAATATTTGCTGCTCTTCTTTGAACATGAACGGCTCCTGAGAAGTAAATACCTATATGCCTATCATCAAAACTTGGGGGAATGATGATGGAAAAAATATAAGCTTTTGCCTGAGCAGACGAAATTCATCTTTTTCAAATGAGAGATTTGTTTTTTTGGAATTACGTTGTAGACAACTTGTATCTCACTTTAATTAATCTTTTGTTGATATTCTCAATTTTTCCAGAACATTGACATCGTAGAGGTCTCCAGTTCGAGTCTGGATATACCTACCAAGATTTGTTGTTAAGTCAACACATTAAAGCCCACTGTAAAAGTGGACTTTTTTATTGCAAAAAAATATTTATAGAATTAAGCAACTTTTATATTTTTTGTCATTAACTCTACACCCGTCGCTTTCTGAATGTGTTCCAAACTTACATCTTTAGCAAGCTCAACAAGCTCAACTCTAGCAGGGGTAATATCTAAAACTCCAAGGTCTGTGATCACTCTGTTGACCACACCTTTACCGGTTAATGGAAGCGTACACTGTTTTAAAATTTTGGGATTGCCATCTTTTGCTGAGTGCTCCATGAGAACAACAATTTTTTGTACACCTGCAACCAAATCCATTGCACCGCCCATACCTTTGACTTTTTTACCCGGGATCATCCAGTTGGCTAAGTCACCGCTTTCTGAAACTTCCATCGCTCCTAAAATTGCCACATTGATATGACCGCCGCGAATCATAGCAAAGGATTCAGAACTGGAAAAAAAGGCAGCACCTGAACGTGCCGTCACCGTTTGTTTTCCAGCATTAATTAAATCTGCATCAACGGTTTTTTGCGTTGGAAACTCACCAATACCCAATAAGCCATTTTCAGATTGAAGCCAGACATTCATATCATTAGGAATATAATTTGCAACCAGCGTTGGAAGGCCAATTCCTAAATTTACATAGAAACCATCTTCAAGCTCTTGTACTGCGCGCTGCGCCATTTCATTACGTGTCCAAGCCATGATTTAAGCCTCCACTTTTAGGGTCATTTGTTCAATGCGTTTATTGGGCGCAGTATTGAGTACCAAGCGGTTGACATAGATGCCGGGTAAATGGATATCATCTGGATCTAGCTCACCAATTTCGACAATCTGCTTAACTTCAACCACCGTCATTTTGCCGGCCATTGCACATTCGGAATTAAAGTTTCTCGCAGTTTTCTAAAGATTAAATTGCCAGCTTTATCTGCTTTATAGGCTTTAACCAAGGCAATATCTGTGGTGATGGTCTGTTCTAAAATATAGTCTTTACCGCCAAAGTTACGGACTTCTTTACCTTCCGCAATTAAAGTACCGACACCCGTTTGAGTAAAAAAGGCTTGGTTGCGAGGTCTTTAAAACAAACCCATTGCAGAGTAATGATTAACTATTACTAATTCTTGTTGCTTAATACAGATTTTAACAGTGGTTACTTTTTTGGTTAACTCAACTTATAAACTCAGAATAATATTCATAAAAAACATATATATAAATTCTTATGTGATGCGTAATATACGCATCACATAAGAATGCTTATTTTTGATATAATTTAGATAATGGGGATCATTATGCTGGTTTATAAAAATTTATGAGTCTTACGGAAACACAAGTACGAAAGTCATATCCAAAAGAAAAAATTTACTTTTTAGCTGATGATGATGGTTTAAGCTTAAAAGTCGATCCTAATGGAAAAAAGTCTTGGAGTTATCGATATTCAGTTGCAGAAACGGGTAAAAGACCACGAGTCACTCTAGGTACATATCCTGAGATGAATCTCAAAGAGGCTAGAGTGGCCAGAGACTCCTATAAGGCAACTAAATTTTCTACACAAAATTTAGTTCAGGAGAAAATTCAAACTTTTAAAGTTGTTTGTGAAGAATGGTTAGAGTTTAAAACAAATAATTCATTTAAAGATCAACCACGTGGTGGTGTAATCCAATTAGCGAATGCATGTTTAATAAATGACATTTATCCCGTTATTGGTGATATAGATTTTAGCAAAATTAAAAGAACTGATTTAGTTAAGGTAATTAAGCAGATTGAAAATAGGGGAGTTAAGGAACCTGTAAAAAAAGCGTATAGCTATTTAAATCAAATCTATGATTTTGCAGTTGCAATGGGATACTGTGATTATAATCAAGCTTATGGTCTCAATAAAATATTATTGAAAGGGAAATTAAAGAAAAATTATCCCTATTTAAAAGATGAAGAAATTTCTAATTTTATTCTTAGAATAACTCAACTAAATACAGATCCGATTATAAAAAAAGCAATCCTATTTAAATTATATACTGGAGTCAGGGGGGCAGAGTTATTGTCTGCAGAACCTCATCATTTTGATTTTGACAACAAAATTTGGAAAATACCTGCTTTACATATCAAGCAATATCGTCGAAAAGTGATAGCAGGTTATGATATTCCAGATTTTTTAGTCCCGTTATCATCGCAAGCGGTGAGCATTGTTAGATCTGCACTAGAGTGGTCACAAGGCGATCGTTATGTTTTTGCCAGCCCAAAAATTAAAGATAAGCCATTGCATTTTAACACAATAAATTCAGCCATTCGTAAGATGGGATACAAAACAAATGAGCTATCCTCACACGGTTTAAGATCAACATTCAGTACTATTTTAAATGATTCTGGCTTATTTCAAGATAGTTGGATTGAGGCTCAGCTTTCACATGTAGATAAGAATAAAACACGTGCTAGTTATAACCATGCAGATTATATTCAACAAAGAGCTGATATGATGCAGTGGTGGGGTGACTATTTAGAAAATAAATCAAAATCTAGTTTATAGGTAATTTAAATTAAACTATTTTGATTTAATAATAAATTTTAAACCAAATGCATTTAACAACTTATTTATAGAATCTAATGTTGGATTACTATCAGGTTGCTCCATTTTCTGTAAAGTCTGTGGTGCTATTTTAGTAATTTTACTCATTTCATTTAATGTTAAATGTAGTTCTTTTCTAATGTATGATGCAATCTGGTAAATTTGCCACTCAGGATTGTTATTTATATTTTCTAAGACTTGTAAGCGTTTATTCATTTGCTCGATTGCCGTCATAGGCTTATAACGTTTATCCATTAGAAAGCTCCTGAATCTGTTGGCATATATTCAATATACGATGATGACTATTTTGTAGAATCTCATCATCTATATTTATTTTTTTCATTTCATCGAGCAAATTTTCATACAGTGGCAATTGTTGAATCATTGTATGTTTAATTTCAGTTGAATCTATTCCTGTACATTCTTCTATTTGCGTTATGACAGATCCCCATATAGGCATTCCTCCATGGTCATCTTTTTCCCAACGTGTAGTACGTGCAATTCCGTCAGGATGAAGCCACATTGGTGCAAAATCGAAGAGGGGGGTTAATTGAATTGTGCCGTCATTTAAACGTTGAATTGCGGTATTACGGGTATGATTATCCTTATTTCCTAATGCAACATTAGCGATATCTCGTTTCAAATATTCAAAAATTTCAGCTTTTGGTGATGAGCAACATTCCATGATCAATGTACAGATTTGATTATGTGTCATTTTAACGCCGAAGCCAGCTTTACCACTTAAAGAGGCTAGGCTTTCTTGTGCAACTCTTTCGACTTTACCATTGATAATTTGGCGATCAAAACGTGGAATAAATAGCGTTCTCTGGTGAAGTTCCAAGTCCTTGAACACTCTTAGACCTAAATACCGAGCTATTTTCATGTAAATTGCTTCATGTAACAGTATTTTTTCCAGTTTTTGGTCATTTCCACGACTAAATTTAACCAGCCAATGCTTTGCTGCTAGTTCATCTGGAAGACTGTGATCTAAATAAAACAGACCATCATATCCTTGTGTTAGTAATAGTTTAGGCCATTCACCTTGAACACCTGAAGAACCAGCAACAAATAAGCCATATGATGCAAGTGACTCAATGAAATCTTCTTTCCTTTCAATTATTTCGCTTAGGCTAAATCCACGAGGTTTCACTGTCGGAAAATGATCTTGAAGCCAGTCATAAGCTTCTTTAATTCGTAGATTACCAATAGGATTACCTGCCCCAGATTTCAGTAGGGGCCAATCAGCTTGTTCTTCTGCATTAATTGAAAAACCCAGCTGATTTAAAAGCTCCTTTCGCCCATAACCTTGAGGTAGCAAGTCCATGAGAAATGCTGGCCATTGGTTTTCTAAGTTGTTTTGTACATTGACTGGAAATTGGAATGATAGAGCATGACCATCCCTTAAATCCATATGTTCAATAGCATATTCAAATAAGTATGACGTTCGTGTAGATGCTCTCCAGCCTTGCTCTTGACTAGCAATTAATTCAACGATAGCGCAATCTTGCCATTCGTTATTTTGAAAAATTTGAAGTGTGCAATATTGATTCATATATGTATTAAAATAAAATATTAGTTTCTATTTTGGCTATATTTATTTATTATAGTAGATATATATTAAATTTCCTACTCTGATTTAGAATCATTTAATTTGCACTATAAGCAATCATTTTAAACGTCATAACTTGTCGTATTGCTAAATTACTAACTTCTTTATGCAATTTTTTTGATTAAATATTCAAAAGGAGAAAATAAATGGAATAACTTAATCCATCTGATCTAAAAGCGATTCTACATTCAAAAAGAGCAATTCTGTATTATTTAGAACATACCCGTGTCATGCAGGAAGATGGGCGTGTCTTATATCTGACTGAAGCTAAGAAAAGTTAGACAAATTGTTGTACAACAAGATAAATTTGTTGATGACGCACTGGACATAGCATTTAAAGAAATATATTAAACATATTAAACCTAACTTAATCTAATTGGACTTTGTTGCACAAACCTACCTCTAAGGGCTTATTCAGTAATATAATACTCATAAGCTCACACCAAAAATCTATCGTACAACCAATTGTCCACCTACAATAAAGCCTTGATCAATCGAGGAAATATATCAATTTGGTTTGATTCAGCGACCCAATGGTTGCTCCGTCCATTGATAAACACGGGTGAAATCAAACCTATTCTGATACAGCAATCCAATGCTGCTTAATGATTAAATTCCTATTTCGTCTGTCTTTACGCATGGTCACTGGCTCTGTTCAAAGCCTGATTAAACTATGCGGTCTAGATTGGACTGCACCAGATTACACTACACTTTGTAGAAACCTGAGTTCGATGAAATCCACTTAGCCTTTTAACATATTTTGGAAAGTTGGCTTATCTATATATTCATGGCATCGGGGTAGATGCGCGATCTTAAAATTGCAGAACAACATTTGCAAAAAGCGGCTTTACAAGGACATCTTGAGGTGTTAGCGCAATTGGAAAATATTCACACTTTTTTAAATGTAACTTAATAGTATTGGGTTTGAGTTGAGTTTAATTAAACGAAAGAGACGTATCGAGGTGGATGCGTCTCTTTTTTCATCAATAAGGGACTTTTCGCTTACATAAAGCCAAACAAAGTTAGGCGCCGAAGCCTTGGAATATATGAATTTTCTTGATTAAATACCGCCGTATTTTATAAAAAATCGATTTTTGATAATAAACATGCTGAACAATATTTATTCTGCACTTGAGAAATTGGGCATTAGTCCACAAAAACGTGCTTTGCACATTCAATTTTCAAATTCGACATTAAATCAGGCGGTATTTTTACAACGCATTGATGGGGAACATGCCTTAAGTGAAGGTTTGAATGTTCAGCTCATCTGTCTCTCAACTTCTGCCACCTTAGAACTCAAACAATTTATTGGTACACAAGCCGCAATCGATCAGGTAACCGATGCGGGTCAACTTTTTCGTATTACCGGGATCATTACAGAAGCATTTCAAGGCCAAAGTGATGGTGCATTAACGCTATATAAGTTGACCTTAGAAGATGCAACGGCA